>CAYRVZ010000079.1:0-10564 GCA_964427815.1 uncultured Saprospiraceae bacterium
TAGGCATATCCTAAAACGACTCCTAGAAAAAATCGAGGTAAAAACCCTGCAAATGGCATGTGTATGGCACTAAAGAAAACCCCCGTAAAAATAATAGCGAAATGTGGATTTTTTGACCAGTTTTCAATACTTTTCTGCAAGGCACCTCTAAAGAACAGCTCTTCTCCTACTGCTGGAAGTAAGCCCATCAAAAGAACTAATACAGGCATACTCGTATCTGTAATCAGTCCGCGAATAAGTGCATTTGTACTATTTTCAAGGCTATCAAGTCCCTCACTTAGCGGTATTTGAACATTTAACCAGCTCAAAAAACCGACAATTGGCATTCCTAAAACAAAAAGTAATACCACCCAACTGACCATTTTCGTATTTAAATGACTAAATGAAAAATACCCTTTTGGCCGCAAGGCTGGAAAGATATAAAGTGTCAAAGCAGAAGGTATAATAAACAAGAAAATAGATTGTATAACTAATTGAATAACAGTAAAATCTAATGATGGATTTAAAGTATTATTTACATCTAAATAATCTACTCCATTGATTTTACCTAGCCCCATCAATACCCCTAAAGAGACAAATAGGCTAATAAAAACCAAACTCAATAAAACGAAAACGGGATGGTGAGGGCTATTCCAAGACTCCTTGTTAGTTGGCATGAATTCTTTTTTCTGCAAAGAAAGGACAAATTATTACATTTGCACTTCATAACAAATAAAAGAATTCGCAAGATGACTAAATTAAGTGTCAACATCAATAAAATCGCCTTGATTCGTAATGCACGTGCTGGAAACAATCCCGATTTATACCAAATGGCTCAGGATATTGAACGTTTTGGCGCAGATGGTATCACTGTGCATCCTCGACCCGATGAACGGCACATCCGATATAATGACATACCTATTCTTAAAAAACTAGTAACGACAGAATTTAATATTGAAGGATATCCCAATGAAACTTTTTTAAAACTGGTCTTAAAAAACCAGCCGCACCAATGCACCTTAGTACCAGATGCCCCAGATGTTTTGACATCTGATGCAGGATGGGACTGTATCCAGCACAAGGATTTTCTAAAAGAGGTAATCGATCGTTTGCACAAAAAAGGGATACGGGTCTCCTTATTTATTGAGCCCATAGAAAAGCAACTCCTTGCGGCAAAAGAGACTGGAACGGATAGGATAGAATTCTACACAGGCCCCTATGCTGAAGCTTACGCAAAAAATCCAGACAAAGCTGTATCGAAATTTGCACAAGCCGCCCAAATCGCGAACCAAATAGAACTAGGTATCAATGCAGGTCATGATTTAAATTTACAAAATCTAAAACACTTCAAGCAAAGTATACCAAATCTACTAGAAGTATCTATTGGTCAGGCACTTATATCAGACAGCTTATACTATGGCATAGCCAATACACTACAGATGTACAAAGAATTATTGCGGTAATCCTTAAAATCACCAACGGTAAAGGAATATTTATCGTCTATATCAGAATAAAAGTTGACTTAAAACTTTGGCAAATGTGTAATCATTTCATGCATTTGTAATTACACCTTATTTTTTAACCTAAATCGAATGAGTAATGAAGAAACTTTCACTCGTTTTCGCACTGATTTTTTTCAGTGCAAGTTTTGCCTTAGCGCAGCGAACGGTCTCCGGGACTGTCACTGATGATTCAGGCGAAACCCTAATTGGTGCCAGCGTCCAAGCAGTTGGAACAACCGTCGGCACCACCACGGACTATGATGGGAAATATTCCCTTAATGTCCCTACATCCGCTACCGCTATTGAAATTAGCTATACCGGATTTTCTACACAGACAATCCCCTTGGGTGCGTCTAATATTGTCGATGTAGTCCTTGCAGAAGGGGTGCAGATAACTGAAATGGTAGTAACAGCCTTAGGTGCCTCCAGGGACGAAAAGGCTATTGGTTACGCTGTACAACAAGTTAGTGGTGACGAATTAACTACGGCCAGAGAGAACAACATTATAAACTCTTTGAACGGTAAGATTGCAGGGGTACAAATTACGAATAGCTCTGGGGCTGTTGGGTCTTCTTCAAGAATTGTATTAAGAGGAGCTTCCTCGATTGTTGGTAACAATGAGCCATTATTTATTGTAGATGGTATTCCTATCGACAATACAAGTTATGGCACATCTAACTCTCAAGGTGGCTTTGACGCTCCAAGCGGAGTAGCGGATATCAACCCAGATGACATTGAGAGCGTGACAGTTCTTAAAGGACCTTCAGCGGCAGCCTTATATGGCATACGCGCAGCGAATGGAGTTATCTTAATTACAACTAAGAAAGGTTCAAAAGGATCAGGATTAGGAATTTCTTTTAATTCTAACCTATCCTTTGAAACACCGTTACGCTTACCAAGCTTCCAAAACTCCTATGGAGGTGGAGGTAATTCAAACTTTTATGAATGGGTAGATGGCTCAAGTGCTGATGGTGGCGTAGATGAAAGTTGGGGTCCTGCATTAGATGCTGGGTTAAATTTTGTCCAGTTTGACGCTCATAATAATAATGGAAAACCAACACCTTGGGTGTCAAATCCAAATAACATTCGAGATTTTTTCGAAACAGGCATCACCCAAAACTATGGCTTATCCTTTACAGGAGGCGCTGATAAATTTGGTTACCGTCTTTCTTTTGGAAATCAAAAGCAAAAAGGCATGGTGCCAAATACGGGAATAGAAAAAGTAAATGTAGGTGCAAATATCTCTTTCGACATTACTGATAAATTTAATGCTGGAGCTAATGTCATGTATATAAGACAAAAAAGCGATAACCTGCCAACAGGAGGTTATAATAATGAAAACCCAGTACAACAAATGATTTGGGCACAACGTCAAATTGACTTTACCAAATTGAAAGATTACAAAAATTTGCCTCTTGCAGCACAAGGAACGGCAGCAGAAGGTACTCCATTAAATTGGAATACCAGATATCAAAATAACCCTTATTGGGTTTTGGACAACAATCTGAATAAGTTTAACAAAGATAGAGTCATCGGTGGCTTTAATTTTGGATACCAATTTTTAGAAGGTTTACGTGCAGATATCAAAACGGGTATTGATTATTACGCAAGTGTAACCAGTGTTCAGAAAGCACAAGGAAGTAATGAATATACAGATGGTTTCTTTAGTGAGACAGGGAGAAATTTTAGTGAGATAAATTCTCAGGCAACCATTTCTTACAACAAATACTTTACTGACGCGTTTTCATTTTCTGCCACAGTTGGTGGAGCAAAAATGAATCGTCGTTACAACCGTTTATATAGTGAGGCTCCAGGTTTAGAGTTACCTAACTTATATACATTATCCAACTTAAAGTCTGGTTCTACTGCGGTAAATACCAAAACTGTAAGGAATAGTGCTATTAACAGTGGGTTCTTTACTGCTCAATTTGGATTTTTAAATGCAATATATTTAGACGTTACTGGAAGAAAGGATTGGGCGAGTGTGTTACCTAAAACGAACAATAACTTTTTCTACCCATCTGTTAGTTTGGGCGTAGTTGCATCTGACCTTTTCAAAATGGATAAGGACATTTTTTCTTATCTAAAGCTTAGAGCTAGTTGGTCTAAAGTAGGTGGAATAGGCGCCTTATCTCCTTATAACCTAGAACAGACGTACCCGTTTAGAGCAGAACCATGGGGCAGTACATTATTGCCTTTCTCCTCTAACACATTGAGAAATCCTAACTTATTTTCAGAGTCAGTAGTAGGTACAGAATTTGGTATCGAATATAAAGGATTTAAAAATAGATTACGTTTTGATGCGACCTATTATGATCAAATAAGTAAGGATTTGTTGGTGAGACTTGAAGTTTCAGCTGCGTCTGGATTTGTATTTGCTTGGGATAATGTGGGGGAAATGAGAAATAAAGGTGTTGAGCTTTTATTAGGTGGTGATATTGTACGAACTAAAAATTGGACTGTAGGTCTTGATTTAGTTTTTGCAAAAAACGTGAATACAGTGACATCATTAGGAAGTACTGATGCAATGATCTTAGGCGGACAATGGAATGTTGATATTCAAGCCATTAAAGGCAAGCCATATGGTGTAATATTTGGCCCAGGTTATTTACGCTCTGATGGACAAATTGTTCACTCTGGTGGCACACCAGTTATTGATCCTAAGAACAAAATTCTTGGAAACATCACGCCAGATTGGACAGGTGGAGCAACATTTAGTTTAGGTTGGAAGAATTTTTCTTTTAACACAATTGTGGATGCTAAAATCGGTGGTGATATGTACAGTATGACTTCTACATGGGGCCGTTATGCAGGTGTACTTGAAGAAACCATGTTAGGGCGTGAATCTGGTATTGTAGGGAATGGTGTAAAAAACATCGGTACAGACACAGAACCTAACTACGTAACAAACGACGTAGTCGTCACGGCAGAACAATACAATAAGGCAGCTTATTCAAATAGTGTAGCTGAAGGCTCTGTGTTTGATGCATCATATGTTAAATTACGTCAAATGATGCTTTCTTACAAGTTACCTAAGACACTTTTTGGTCGGAACGTTTTCAAAGGTGCTACAATTAGTCTAGTAGGCAGAAACTTAGCTTTACTATATGCTCCAATTCCTCACATAGATCCAGAGAGTGCTTTTGGTAACTCAAACGGTTTACAAGGGATTGAATTTGGCCAACTTCCGTCAGCAAAAAGCTACGGATTTAACTTAAACCTTAATTTCTAAAATAAAACAGATGAAAATATTAAAATATGCTCTTCTCTTTACTATAGCATCGCTTGTTTTTTCAAGTTGTGACAAAGGTTTTGAAGAGTTAAATCAAAATCCAAATGAACCTACAAAGGTTCCTGCTGGATTACTTTTAGCAGATATTGTTAGGAGTACAGGTAATAATATGTACACCACTTTTGTTGGTGGGGACATGGGCTCTTGCTGGGCTCAACACTGGGCAAAAGTACAATACAATGATGAAGCCCGTTATATTCCAAGATCTTCTATAATAGAAAGTGTTTGGAAGAATTTCTATGAAGATGTGGTTGCAGATGCTAGCCAAATGGCAAAATTAGCTGCTACTGAGGAAAATGATGCTGCTCAAGGAGCAGCCATGGTTATGCAAGCTTATGGATTTTTACTTTTGACTGACTTTTTTGGAGATGTTCCATTTACTGATGCTGCTAAAGCTGGTGAAGGTATCTTTACTCCGAGTTACGACAAGCAAGTTGATGTCTATCATGGGGCAATAGAAATGTTAAATAGAGCTTCAGAATTGTTAGCAACTGGTAATGGTTCTTTAGTAGCTACTTCTGACCTTTTGTATGGAGGTGATATCCAAAAGTGGGAACGTTTTGCAAACTCATTACAATTCAGAGCTTTGATGCGTATATCAGGCAAAGAAGATGTCGGTGCTCAGCTTACTACCTTAATGGGTAAGAATTTATTTGAGTCCAATGATGATGATGCTGAATTGGTTTATTTAGAGGCTTTTCCTAATGGTAATCCAATGTGGGAAAATATTGTGAGAGGTGTGAGAGAAGAGTTTAAGGCTAATATTGTCTTAGTGGACATGCTAAAAACAAATGCAGATCCTAGACTTCCAGTTTACATTGCTAAGAATGCTTCTGATGAATATAGAGGAAAGCCATCAGGGATCTTTAATGTACCCAATACTGATTACAATTACGAAAATGTATCTGGCATTGGTAGTTTTTATTTAAAACCAAATTCGCCGGCTATATTTATGTCCTATGCGGAACTTAGTTTCTTTCAAGCAGAGGCACGTCATAGAGGACTAATCAGCACTTCAACAGCAAAAGACTATTATGAAAGCGGGGTAAAAGCTAGTCTTGCCAAAAATGAAGTTGGAGATAGCTTTGACACCTATATTGCTACAGGTTTTGCTTCGTATGATGATGCAAATGCTTTAGAGAAAATCGGTACGCAGAAGTGGCTTGCCTTATTTTGTCAAGGAACGGAGACTTGGACTGAATGGAGAAGGACTGGTTTTCCAGCTTTAACTCCTGCCATCGATGGAAATATTAATGAGATTCCTTCTAGACTTCCTTACCCTGCTATTGAGCAGTCTGTAAATAAAGATAGCTATAATGCTGCTGTTGCAGACCAAGGAGCTGATTTATTGACTACCAAAATTTGGTGGATAAACTAATTTTTTAAACAAAAAAAAAAAAGAGATGAAAAATATATTTTTCAAAGGTCTTGCCTTTCTTTTAGTAGTAGGACTTTCTATTGGCTGTAATAAAGAGCCGATAGATAATGTCACCCAAGAGGCTAAGGAAGGTGGACTTATAGAAGTTCAAACACAACTGCACGTTTACAAAAAGGGAGATGCCGCTAAGGATTTTAATACAGGTGTACTCGTTTTTCAAAGCGATATAAATACTACAAAAGTGCATATTTATAAGCAGTTCTTTACTGCTAGTGGAAAATCTAGCAACATTGAATTGTTGAAGTCGGTGGATATTGATAATAAATCAAATGCATCAATTATTGAGTTTTCCGCTAAATATGAACAACTTGCTGAAGGCTTGAAAGTAGATGGCGCTGATATGAATACTGCTAATGACGATAACCTAGTAGTCGGAGATTTTTGGGTTTTAAGTTATAAAACGGAAACCTCTCAAGGCAACACTTTCTTAAACAAAGCAACTACGAAAGTGGGTGTTTCTGGAAGACTAGCTGGTGTGTATAACGTTGCTAGAGGTTGGTATATACATCCTTCTACTGCACCAGGCTTGGCAGGAAATTATGCTGGTAATGTTAAAGTTATTGAGTCTGTTTCTGATGGTTTATACCGAATTACTGCGATTGGACCTTGGAGTACATCAGGTGCACTTTTCTTTACAGCTGATGAAACTAATTTTACAATTACAGTACCGAAGGAGGTAGACGGAAAAAAACAAAAAGTTTGGGGAGACAAGGATGAAGTTGCAACTTGTCAAGACAATGCAACTGAGCTTGCACATGTAACCTGTACCAATACGTTTACCTACGAGGATGATCAAAAGGATGTTATAAAAATATCCTATGGTTACATTAGAACTAGTGGTACACGTGAATTTGATGAAATTTTAATAAAGCAATAAAATGAATAATAAAATGAATAAATTTCTCTTAAGATACGCTCTCTTTCTAGCTGTATTACTTGTGGGGTTATCTAGCTGTAAAAAGCAAGATGATTTTACTGGGGATGCAACTTGGAAAGCAACTAGCACGGCGGGTTCAATCAATGGCGGACCCCACACTATCGTTGAAAAAAACGAAGATATTGTTGTTCCAATTACACTCACTTTAACTGAACCTCAAATTGTTGATGTTAGAATAAACATCACAGACCTAGGAGGGACGGCAACAAATGGCGATGATTACACTTTTGATAATGTAATTATTATTCCAGCTCATCAAACTTCTGGAGTTTGTAATGTTACAATCGTAGGCGATCATGATGCAGAAGATGATGAAACATTTTCTCTACAATTTGGTGATTCAACTACAACTAATGTAAGTTTTGACACTAAAAAGGTTGATTTTACTATCAAATCTCATGACATGGCATTGACTTTTGATTGGAGTGGAACGGCTAACCTTAACGGTACTGATATCGAGCTTTGTGACTCCGTAGATATGGATTTCTATGTGATGGATGGTGATACTGTAGATTTAAAAATCTACGATGCTGCAACAGGTGCTTGTCCAGAATCAATCTTAATTTCTAATTACGAAAATGGAGATTATTACTTCTGGGTTGATTTTTATCTAAGCAAAGTACATCCAACAACTGGTACTATTGGTTTCCCTCTTAAAATTTCAGCGACTAGAGGTGCTAATACCGACGCGAAGCCTATTGACCAGCCGAGTGAATCAGTATTAACCTCCGCAGACCCTGATGGGGTAACAACAGGTAATGGAGCCTTTAAGAGTGTAATTAAAGTTACCGTTAAAGATGATGGTTTTGATGTTATCAATCCATATACTGGAGCTGTTCTTTTAAGTCTATAAACTAGCTCTTTAGTTTAATTAATTATAAACCTTCCTTCGTGAAAACGAAGGAAGGTTTTTTTATGCTCAACTATTCAATGAAGATGGATAGTAGTCATCAAACAAAAATTTGATTCCACTCCCAAACTCCCAAAAGTCATTTTTCTTTTATTTTATTTTCCTATTTTCCAACTCTTGTCGATAGTAAACAGAATAAAAATTTTCTCCATTCTATATCTCTTGACTCTTTTGGCTGCTGGTTGCTATCGGTATCGGAACAAGTTCAAAATTCAATCTCATACCCATATCCCCCACTCTGCTGGCTCTTTGGCTCAACTTCTTTCTTCGTGGTGGTTGTATAACTTATTTGGGTGATGGGCTGTGCGGACTGTTTAACTTTCGCTTGGCTACTACTCCCCAAACGAAAATGAATCTTTATACTTTTATTATGTTTTAGCTTTAGTCCTCTTGTTTTTTTGACATTAAATTTAAAAGACTTGACGAGGCGGATGGCTTCCTCCTCGCATCCGTGCCCAAGCCCATGCATGGCTTTGGCACTGATGACTTTACCCGTTTCGTTCACTACGTATTGGACGTGTACAGAACCTTGTATTTTGTTTTCTAGTGCTTCCTTAGGATAGACTAAATTTTCTTTAACATACTGGCGTAGTGCCTTTAATCCACCAGGGTAGATGGGCTGGTTGATGAAATTGTTTTTTCGTTTCACGATCTTAGCTTTTTTTCAATTTCCAACAGTTATAGAATTTTGGAAAGCTCGCTGTCCACAACGAATGCTAATCAATGTACATCTGCTTCATATTTTCGATAAGCCTTGCGCACTTGGTCTTGCAAATCTACCTCTATAACGGTTGAACCATGGGGATCGGTTACATTTCTATTCTCTGATTTTTCGATAAAACTAAATTTACATTCCAGTAATGTCAAATCTTCCGCATAAGGAACTTGAATGTATCTTTTTGCACCACCCAACATTTTGATCTTATCCCCGTCGGAGGTATGATGGACAAACAGCATTTTGGGATCGTGCATGTTAATCTTAGTAATTATGCTGTGATCCTTTCTGCACATACTTAGCTCCAATGCCCGTTTACTCTCCCAGTTTTTGGTCGGTACGCCCATTCTTACTTTTTTGACGGAAGTATGTACGTCTTGCCCCTTACGGGAAAATTCCATCACCACGACGGGCTCATACCCGAAGATATTGTCTCTATCCGTGCCTGGGGCAATACTTGCCGTTCCCAGATCTGTCAACTGCCGATAATAGTCATTAATGACACTACTACACGCTGTTTTAAAATCACGAATTAGCGCATCTCCGTCATCTTGCATGATACAAAGCCCTGCTTTAGACCTATAAAAAGTTCTATTATTTACGTCTATGAAAGGAGAGCAATCCTCCGTTCCATACCCGTTTACTTCCGCAAAACTAGCACAATCAGCTTCTGTATCAAAATAAACATTCTGTTCAGCCATGTACCAATTGTCCCCTTGATAATTCTTTATAACAGAACAATTCCCCCGACCCACTCCAATCTTCTCATTGAAAGATTCACAACCTTCTATTGTAGAAAACATATTGGCACCCGTCGTCGGCTGATAACAAACACAACCCATATACTCATCACTTAAATTAAAAACGGCGTGCGCCGTTTCATGTACTGCCGTCCCAATATTATAGCTTTCAGAAGTAAACAAATTACTAGACAGAAAAGTCAGGTTACCCATCAAATAAGCCCCGTCTTTAAACGGTTGGCGGTGCAACAATCCATAAGCATCTATCCCATCCAAGCCTTTTCCCGTAAGGAAACTAGGAAAAATTTCTTTCCGTAAGGCTGCATAAGCAATATCATGTCCATTGACTTCTTCTGTGGTATAATAAAATGCCCATTTGTCTTTGTGGTCTTTTATCATATTATTCTTGAAATAGCCCTCATACACTAAATGTTCCACATCCTTGAAATAACCCTTCCAATCATTGCCAAAATCAACATCCTTTAAAAATGCCAAATTGATCGACTGACTCATTATTGTTGGAGTAGTAGAATACAATAAAATCTTATCATTGGGCCAAGGCGAATCACCCGCATCAAAGGTGGCAAACTTCGCAGAAACACCTCCTTGCACATTAGTAATATGGAAGATGTATTCAATATTGGCGCCAGCTCCAAACGCCTTCTTTGCAAGATAAGCTAAGTTAACTTCATCTTTGGGAAACTTAAACGACCAAGTTTTTTGATGACCCCAAAGCCCTCTTGGACGACGTTTTTTGGAAGGCATGCCTTGTTCATTTCGAAAGAGATCGTACTCATAAACAAATAACTCTACTTTCGCAATTAAGGATTCATCCCAAGCATTGACTTTAAAGGTTACTTTTTCTTGGTTTGCTGGATGTATCGGGCTATGCATCCAAGACTCGAAGACCGTTTCTGAGTCTTCAGTTGGGAATGGAATTCTAGGTACTGCTTTTTCAGTACAAGAACTTATCAATATAAATAGGAGTAAAACTATTGGAAATTTCATCAGCGCACCATTGAAAAAGACGTTAAAAAGAGGCCGAAAAGCC
>CAYRVZ010000080.1:0-10404 GCA_964427815.1 uncultured Saprospiraceae bacterium
GAAGATTTTAAAAACTTACCAGGAGGAAGCCATACTATAGAGAGGGTACTGCTTAGTCACAGTAAACCCAGGCAAGGGGCGTTCAGTCAGTTACTAGGAGCAAGTACTATTGAATTAATCAAAGTAAAAGATAGAGCGCCCAAAAAGATTTTTGAAAATAGACTTTGGGGGGATTTAGGTTTTATTCACTTATGCTTTGATATTCGCAACATGGCAGATCTAAAACGACAGTGTGAATCCTTCGGGCACCCATTTACCGTAGATAGTTCCGATAGTTTTGATATGGGGGATGCTGCTGGGCACTTCGTCTATGTCGAAGATCCAGATGGAACCTTAATTGAATTTGTGGAAACGCACAAAATACCTATATTCAAGAAGTTTGGTATCTTTCTTAATCTAAAAAATAGAGATCCTAAAAAATCCTTGCCGCATTGGATGTTAAACGCTTTACGGTTTAATCGAAAAAGAGATTAAAAATAACAGCGCCTCTCTATTTTCTCCAACTCCGTCTTTTTTCCCTCACCGTCTTTTTCTAGATACCTTATTCTTTTTAAAACCATAAGGGCAATGTCGACAATCACTACCACAACATTTACCTCGCCGGCGTAGATATTCAGCGGTCAAGACTTTAAACCCATTTTCAAGATAGTAATCGACACCTTCTTTTAGGATAGGTTCCCAATCAAACAAGTCTAAATCTTCTTTTTTCTTTTTCATAAAGGGTTGTGCGGAAGCAAAGATAAGGTGTTCTTTAAAACAATGGGGATAAAGCGACTCCTCCAAGTTTTTGTTTACAAAGGACGAAAACGCGCTTTTTTACGTTTAGAAGACAATTAAGTGTCAATAAAAGCTTTATTATTGCACTATAAAAATGTAAGAAAATGAACCGAATATTACTTTCCATTGCCCTAGTTTTTGTTTTGAGCCTAGCAGGTCTAGCTCAAAATGCTTTTTGGAGTCCTATGCCAGCATCTGTTTTGACACAAAAAAACGGCGTTAGGCTATTAAAACCAGCAATAGCTCAAGCCTTTTCGTTAAATTTGGAGGCGTTTGCCAATAAAATAAATACGAGCCCTACTGAGTTTTCTGGCCAAGGGCAAGTGGTACAAATTCCAATGCCGAACGGACAGTTTCGGTCTTTTGAATTTTTTGATTCTCCTATTATGCAGCCAGGTTTAATGGCTAAGTACCCCGAAATAAAAACATTTTCCGCAAGGGCAGTGGACAATTACAACATACAAGGTCGTTTTGATATAACACCAGAAGGTTTTCATGGCTATATATTGGGTTTAGGTAGCCCCGTTATTATAGACCCCATCTATAAGGATAATAACAAATTATATCAAGTATTTTTCCGTAAGGACCTACATGATAGAGCCCATTCAGACAAGCCATTTGTCTGTGAAGTGGAGTCGCTGGATCCAGTCGGGAATTCAACATTCGATGAAGTTCAAAATACGAATGAAACGCTTGCTTTTACTACGACTGAAAGCGTTACTTTAAGAACTTATCGCTTAGTGATTGCGACGACCGGTGAATATTCTGCCATATATGGCAATACAAAACCCACTGTTCTAGCAGAAGTGGTCAAAGCTATTAATCGGATTAATTCTATTACGGAGCGTGATTTTGCTGTACGATACATTTTAGTAGATGGGACTGATGAGGTCTTTTTCTTTGATGCGGATTCAGATCCATTTACAAACGGAAATACAGGAGCAATGATAGATGAAAATACAGGAGCCATCAGTACTAAGTTTACCGTTGGTGAGTATGACATGGGACATGTTTTTGGAACGAGCGGAGGCGGACTAGCACAACTAGGAAGTGTCTGTGGAGGCGGAAAGGCTAGAGGTGTGACAAGTGCCGGTGGTAATCAAGGCGATCAATTCTATGTGGATTATGTAGCACATGAGATAGGTCATCAAATGGGTTCTAACCATACTTTTAATAATTGCAGTGGTTTTGCGGGTGGAAATGAAAACTCTGGTACGGCTTATGAACCGGGTAGTGGATCAACGATTATGTCTTATTCAGGTATTTGCGGAATTAACAATATTCTCTTCGATTCAGAGCCTTATTATCATGTGTCGTCTTTGAGAGAAATCACCAATTTCATGGTAACAGGAGGAGGAAATATTTGTGCAGAAAAAACAGAGACCAACAATCATTTCCCTGTTTCTACTATTCCGCGGGAAGGAGGTTTTTTTATTCCAATCAGTACGGCATTTCGGCTTGAGGGAGAAGGAGCGGATGAAGATGGAGATATCATGACTTATAGTTGGGAGCAGTGGAACTTAGGTCCTATTTCAAATATCGGATCACCGACAGGAAACTCACCTTTATTTAAGTACATCCCACCTAGTGATAAGACGTATCGTTTCTTTCCAAAGTTAACCTCTATTTTTTCAGGGGCATCTGACAATACAGAAGTCTTACCTACGTATTCAAGAGATTTAGATTTTCAATTTGTGGTTAGAGATAATCATCCTGGTGGCGGAGCATCTGCTTGGACTAAAATCAGTTTTGAGGCAACAGAAGATGCAGGACCCTTTGTGGTCACTAGTCCAGGTCTAAGTAATAAAGAATGGTTTGTTGGGGAATATGCAAAAGTGAAATGGAATGTTGCTAATACAGATAAAATGCCTGTCAATTGTCAAGCCGTTAATATCCGTTTGATAAAAGGACAAGACTTTGAAAACAGTGTATTACTCGCGACGGACATGCCTAATAATGGAATTGCGTATGTCTTAGTACCCGACCAAGTGGCAACTGGCTACCACGTGATGGTGGAAGCCGCTGATAACGTATTCTTAGATGCTTCCAATTCTTCACATAAAATTACAGTTGCGACAGATTCCGTGCTATCTGCGGGTATATCAAAGACAGCAATCAAAGTATGTGCACCTGCGACCGAACAATTAATGATAGGTACGACAGGGTTAGGCGGTTATTCAAAAGAGGTGAATTTATCCATTTTAGGGGATGCTCCTACGGGTGCCAACATTAGTTTAGCCAGCACCACCCTCAATCCTGGAGAATCCACCAATTTGATTTTGGATTTTGAAAATATAAGCGTGTATGAACCATTTGATATTCAGATTGCGGTGAAGGGGGAAGGCATGGATACCATCAAGTTGGACTTACACATCGACGTGGTAAATTTTGATTATTCGCCGCTTGTGCAAATGAACCCTGCAAATGGTGCCATCGGCATAGAGACTTTTCCAACTTTAGCTTGGAGTGAAGTAGAAGATTTTAATCTGTTTAACATTCAATTATCAGCATCACCCAACTTTGAGCCAGAAAACCTAATTGTAGAAAAATTTAATGCTACAGGAACTAGCTATACTTCAACAGCCCCATTAGAGATAAATCACCAATATTTTTGGAGGATTCAAACATTAAATGAATGTGGCATAAGTCCATGGACTCAACCAGCCGCCTTTTCAACAAAGTATGTAAACTGTAGCGCTATACCAGCGAATGATTTGCCCTTACAGATTTCAACAAATAACCCAGGTACTTTTACTTCGGTTATTAATATTACTTCCAGTGGAAATGTTAGCGACCTAAATATTAAGCATTTAAAAGGAATACACAAAAATATTGGTGAGTTATCTTTTAAAATTACGGCTCCAACGGGACAAACTGCAGAATTAATAAATAATAAATGTATTAGTTTAAACAAAGAGTTTGATTGGGATTTTGATGATGCCTCCACTCAAACAAATCCCTGTATATTGGTTGGAGCGATCAAACCCGAACAACCGCTTAGTGTATTTACAGGACTAAACACGCAAGGAGATTGGACATTGTCGGTGACTGATAATACTGTGGGTAGCGGTGGTCAAATAACAGAATGGAACATTGAGTTATGCTCTGATGCAACTTTAAACGCTCCGTTTATTGTTAATAATAATCAATTGTCGATTGAAGGAGAAGCCGAAAAAATGATCCCCACCGATTTATTGTTGGTCGAAGATACAGATAATACTGCATCGGAATTGACTTATACGATAGCGATTCAACCCTTGCATGGTGAAATCAAATTGAATGGAGAAGTAGCGACTACTTTCACGCAAGCAAACGTGTCAGCGGGGCAAGTGACTTATCATAATTTTGGCGGACCAGATACAGCAGATGAGTTTTACTTTACTGTATTTGATGGAGCAGGAGGGGTTATTCCGGTGACTAAGTTTGAGATAGCCGTTAGCCCCGTTGGATTTGAATTCATCACTAAGAATAGTTTTATGTTATACCCAAATCCTACTTCAGGTAATGTACGGATTGAATTTATAGAATCCACAAATAACTTAGTGGATATTCAAGTAGTAGATATAACTGGGCGAGTATTGCTGTCTTTCGACAAAAAGCTAGGATCTACTATTCAATTCCCTACTCAAGGTTTAGAGTCTGGTGTTTATTTTGTAAAGGTTAGGCAGGCAGGAAAACTATCGGTTGCCAAGTTGACGGTATTAAAATAGTCGAAATGTCGATGACATGTGCAATATCCATACCTATATTTAATAAAGATTAACACTTGATATCGACCAAAATCAATTTTTAGACGTTTTAAATTTTTTAAGGCAGGTGATATTTGTAGAAAAACTGTAATATTGCCGCTTACATAAACCTTAGAATAATTTAAAGATGAAACACTTACTCTTTTTACTTTTAATGAGTCTTTCTTTTTTTGCGCAAGCTCAAGAAAATCCCGATTCTGTAGATTGGCATGCCTTAGAAATGATGGTCGTGAATGGAGACACTATTTATTTTGCCTCTCAATTAGATGATGTAGTCGTGACTTCACCAAGAAAGTTTAAGACCAACATGGATTATGCAATTTATCTCCGCTACAAAAAATATGCAGCTAAAGTATATCCCTATGCGGTGGAGGCAGTCAAACTCTATCAACAGATGGAGGAAGACACCAAGGGGTTGTCAAGGCGTAAAAAAAGACGCTACATCCGTAAAACTAGAAAAGAATATAAACCAAAATATAAAAAAGAACTCAAGAACCTAACTCGCTTACAAGGGCGTATCCTGACCAAAATGATTGAAAAAGCATTGGACAAGCCAATGCATCAAGTCATCAAAGAAACGAGAGGGAGTGTGCGTGCATTTTATTGGAATACCGCTGGTAGAACTTATGGCTACCACCTAAAAGAAAAATATGAAGAGGGGCAAGATTCAATTTTGGATATTGTGCTTCGTGACTTGGTCGTTAAATACCAAGAAAAATAAGTGCAAAGTTGTACTGCCTCTTCCACCACAAAACTTGAATACGTGAAGAAAAGTATGTATAAAAAAGGACTATCTCTTTCGAGATAGTCCTTTTTATTTTAAGTTATTAATTCCTGAAGAATTAATATCTGTAATGTTCTGGCTTGTATGGACCTTCTTTAGGCACATCAATGTAAGCGGCTTGTTCATCAGATAACTCTTCTAATACAACGCCAATCTTCGCCAAGTGTAATCTTGCTACTTCTTCATCTAAGTGCTTAGGAAGCATATACACTTCATTCTTATACTTATCTGTATTGTTCCAAAGTTCTAGTTGCGCAAGTGTCTGATTTGTAAAAGAATTCGACATGACAAATGAAGGGTGACCCGTTGCACAACCTAAGTTCACCAAACGACCTTCTGCCAATACAATGATGTCTTTACTACCAATTGTGTACATATCCACTTGAGGTTTTATCGTGTTCTTCGTATCTCCATAATGCTCATTCAACCAAGCCATATCGATTTCATTATCGAAGTGACCGATATTACAAACAATGGCTTTGTCTTTCAACTTCATAAAGTGCTTACCAGAAACGATATTAAAATTACCCGTAGCAGTCACCACAATATCGGCTCTGTCAATCAAATTATCTAAAGTATTCACTTCAAATCCATCCATCGCAGCTTGCAATGCACAGATGGGGTCTATCTCTGTAATCAGAACGCGAGCACCAGCACCACGCAATGATGCAGCAGAACCTTTACCTACATCACCATATCCACAAACAACGGCAACTTTACCGGCCATCATCACATCGGTAGCACGACGAATCGCATCTACCAATGATTCCTTACAGCCATATTTGTTATCAAATTTAGACTTAGTAACAGAGTCATTTACGTTGATTGCTGGAATGGGTAATGTACCATTCTTTACTCTATCATAAAGTCGGTGTACTCCCGTCGTTGTTTCTTCACTTAAACCTTTGATGTCTTTCGTCAAATGTGGGAACTTATCCAACACCATATTAGTCAAATCTCCACCATCATCTAGGATAAGATTAAGTGACTTTCCATCTTTGAATGCATCTATTGTCTGTTCGATACACCAATCAAACTCTTCTTCATTCATCCCTTTCCAAGCATAAACTGGCACGCCAGCTGCAGCAATTGCTGCGGCAGCGTGGTCTTGCGTAGAAAAGATATTACAAGAAGACCAAGTAACATCCGCACCTAAAGCAACCAAGGTTTCTATCAATACAGCCGTTTGGATAGTCATATGCAAACACCCTGCAATCCTAGCCCCTTTAAGCGGCTTTGATTCTCCATACCGTTCTCGTAGGGTCATTAGACCAGGCATTTCAGCTTCCGCCAAAGTAATTTCTTTCCTACCCCAGTCGGCTAGGCTGATATCTGCAACCTTGTAAGGAAGCTTTTCTGTAATTGTTGACATAAATTGTATTTTTGAAATTTGACCGCAAAGATAACGGGTTTTTGTGATATTTGCGCAAGCTTCACCATACTAACGTAAAGTCCTTTAATGAAAAAAGCTTCACCATCGCAAACTTTAAAGACGATCCAGGATAAATCAAGTTTGATATACCCATATTAAAGAGGTTTCAGCCCTTACCGTGTACGTGGAGCAAGTATTGCCTAAAGGTTGACTCTTTTCAATTACCTTACAACTAAAAAACCATATCTTGCGGCTCTAAACACAAATCATGAGCCTAGAATCTACCCTAATTTCAAGAAGTGACTCCCAATGCGAATTATGTGCATTATCAGATAATCTTTCGGTCTATGTTGTTCAGCCGAAAAGAAATGATAATGCAGATGATCATGCCTATTTATGTTCAGTTTGTATTGAGCAAGTTGAAGATAAAGACAAAGTGATTTCTAATCATTGGCGCTGCTTAAACACGAGTATGTGGAGTGAGGTACCTGCTGTTCAGGTTTTAGCCTGGCGCCTGTTGGACCAACTCAAGGAAGAAGGATGGCCTCAGGAGTTGTTAGACATGTTATTCTTGGCGGACGAGACGATGGAGTGGGCACAAGCTTTTTCGGATCAAGTCGTACATGTAGATGCCAATGGAGCTGTGCTTAGTGCTGGCGACACAGTAGTTTTAATTCAAGATCTAAAAGTCAAAGGAGCTAATTTTACCGCAAAGAGAGGGACTGCTGTCAGAAGAATTTCATTAGTTGTTGACAATCCAGAACATATAGAAGGCAAGGTGGATGGACAGCGGATTGTGATTTTGACGAAGTTTGTTAAAAAGAAATAATTAAACCTTCATCACTGAATTACTAAGAACTAATGCTCAACTATTTTTACAGTATTCTCAGCTTGGGGGACTTCCCAAACAACGCCAAAAAAATCTATTAAAAATGTTTAGCATTATGGAGTTAAGGTTAATTAGACATGCTGTTCATGAAGCAATGAAAAAATTACAAGACCAAAGAGCTACGCTTGATCCTGAGTCTGATGAAGCTTATGAAGCACCGAATGACTTAATGATATATCAAAATATTGTAGAAAAAATTGATGAACGTGAAGACGTATAGATAACATCCTAGAGCTTTGCATAAATTCTTTTAGATGTGGTGCTGGCAGTTTGACGGCTACTCTTGTCGTGTAAATATTGCGGAGTTCTGATTGGCTCAGACTGTGCGTGTTTAGTCCATTTCTACACCCCTTTAAACACGGGTTTACGTTTTTCCAAGAAAGCAGCTACCCCTTCATTATAGTCTGCTGTTTGACCCGCTTGCGGTTGTAATTGCTCCTCTAAAAGGAGTTGTTCTTCTAAGTTATTGGATAAAGATTGGTTCAGTGCATGCTTAGTCATCGCTAGTCCTTTGGTTGGCATATTAGCTAGTTTTTGAGCCATTAATAAAGACGCTTCCGCAAATTCCTCATCTTCAAAAACCTTGTAAATCATGCCCATGCGCTCTGCTTCCTCAGCCGATACTTTGTCGCCTAACATCATCAAAGCGGAGGCTTTTTGAAAGCCAATCAAGCGGGGAAGAAAAAAAGTACCTCCGCTATCTGGAATCAACCCTATTTTACTAAAAGCTTGGATAAAAGAGGCAGACTTTGTAGCGACCACCACATCACACGCCAGAGCCAAATTAGCCCCTGCACCTGCTGCCACGCCATTGACAGCAGCTATTATGGGCTTGGGCAGCGCCCTCATTTGGCGTACAATCGGGTTATAATGTTCTTCAAGAATTTGGGCCAAAGGTGGTCCATTTGGATCCGTTATTTCTTTTAAATCTTGACCTGCACAAAAAGCTCTTCCTTCTCCAATCAAGTACACTGCTCTTATTTCATCCTTTTCTGCACATACTTTTAGTATTTCTTGCAGCTTCAGTGCCATTGGGCGATTGAAGCTGTTAAATGCTTTTGGGCGATTGAGTTTGATGATAGCAAGGTTATCTACTTGCGTAAAAAGGATGACTTCCATTTTTTCTGTAAAGTTAAGTAGATTTATCTGAACGGTCGATATTTTATGACGCAATCGATTGATTTTTGCTTGAAGTTTAGCTTTAAATTCAGTTGCTTGTTTTGTCGAGATACAGACGTACATTAAAAATATCGGTAGTGACTCCAAATATTTAGAAATTTCTTATCTTGCGCAGGTGAAATTAAAAATAGCTTGCACGGCACAGACTCGCTATAAAAACAATAGAATATTGATGAAATTTTTAAAGAACAGACCCGTAAACGATTTTGACAAAAACAATCCTGAAAAACAATTTTGGACTGACGGAATAAAAGTTTATTTCGGGAAAACTTCTTTGAGAGGAGCGAATCCAAAAACTTTTTTATACGATGGTATTTTCGGAAAAGATGAAAAAAAATGTTTTTGTGGAGAGTCTTGGATAAAAGATGCTGACACCAAAACTTTTAAAGTCCTGAATTATACTTATGCAATTGACAAAAATTTCGTTCATACTATTACTGGAAAAGTAAAAGATGCTGACATTACAAGTTTTAAAATTTTAGACGATGGAAAATTTTTGCTGTGGTTTAATAGAGTAGGAATTCCTGAATATACCTTTTACGGGTATGCGAAAGACAAAAACAATGTTTATTATCATAATTATGAAGGAAAACCGAAAATTATTCGAAAAGCAGCGGTAGATTCTTTTTCATCCTTCAATGATGGTTATTTTGCGAGAGACAAAAACAATATTTATGGAAATGGAAAAATAATTAAAAAAGCAGATATTAAAAACTGGCAAAAAATTTCAAATTTGGCTAACTCTTTATATTCAAAAGACAATAAAAGAATATTTTATGGCTTTTGGGAAATACAAGTAGATTACGAAACTTTTAAACTTGAAATTCCTAAAAATGCAAAGTATTGTAATCGTCAAATTGCAAGTGATAAAAATTCTTTTTATGAAAATGGAGAAATAATAACGAGAGAAAGTTTTGATAAACTGAAAGAAATAAACGACAACACACAATAAATATTTAAGTACTTAACCCATCGATCAGAGTGTTTCCAGCTTACGCAAAGTGCAAGTAAATCCATACGGGCTTCTACACAAACCTTGAGTTTAATAAATAATAAAGACAGACTATTTTTGATAGCATCAAAAATAAAACTATCCGAAACAACAGGAAACAATTTAAAATAGTACCATAACCTGCTAATAATCAATACTTTGTCCCTATAAATTAATAATATTAACTTTTCATCTGCTCTTGGTTATTATCAAAAACTAAACTTTGTTGAACCTCATGTGGTGTTTGGGTATTCCAAAAATTTTCTAGAAAATTTGGCTTTTCCTTGAGTAATTGATCTGAGTTTTGAAGAGTATTCGTACAGTTCATTGAGTGGTACTTTTGCCGTTATTTTTTGATAATGCCCTTCAGTATCCATACCCAAAATCATAGCACGCCTTGTATTCAAATCACTCATCTCATCACCCATCACCTCATTATCACACAAAATATTCACTTCATAAATGGGTTCTAAAACTTGTGGATTAGCGTTTAAAAAAGCATTTTTAAAGGCATAGGAAGAAGCAATCATAAACGCCATATCATTAGAATCTACTGGGTGCATTTTACCATCATAAATACTCACGAATATCTCGACAATTTGAAGCAGTCTAAGACTATTTTTGTCTTAAACTTTGATGTGAATTTGCGTCTTTTCATAATGG
>CAYRVZ010000081.1:0-3542 GCA_964427815.1 uncultured Saprospiraceae bacterium
TTGTGAGTTGCTCCAAGGATGATGATTAAGAACATAAATGTCATAACGACTTCTGGCTTTATAGGCGCAACAAAATTTGGCGGTACGCCCGCTATTTCTTCTTCTAGAGCAGAAGCGTTAATTTTAGTAGTTAAGTAATGGCTCAAAAAAAACGGATAGCAATGGCATCAAAGAGCCTATTCCAACTAGGCTTTTATTTCATTTGAAGTTTTCCTAAATTTTTAAAATAATGTGTATCTTTGTTTTATGAATAATGACCATCATTTGGGCTTTCAGACCTTCATTGAACTTTACGGCTGCCCAAAAGAGCTAATAGACGATCAAGATTATGTAAAAGATGTTCTTTTACAGGTTGCAGAACAGTTAAAATTCACGGTTGTAGATACCTTAATGCATCACTTTTCGCCAATAGGCGTGAGCGGTGTTGTGGTTATTCAAGAAAGTCATATTGCGGTACATACTTGGCCTGAACATCATTATGTGGCGATAGATTTCTTTACTTGTAACCAACAATATGACATTGCGCAAGCCACCCTTTTTTTACAAGAAAAATTTAAGGCAACGAAAATCGAATGCAGTAATGGCAAAAGAGGGGACTTGTCTAAAATAAATCTTCATCAACCCAAAAAAACAACGAATGTACGATAAATGGTTTGGGAAGGATCCCATCTTTCAAATGAAAGTAGGAACAACCTTCAAGTATAAAAAAACAATCTGGGAGGTCATCGAAATACATGAATACAATTGGAATAGAGACGGTAAAAGCCTAGAATATAAGGTGAGAGGAGATAGCCAGGAAGCATTTTTGGAAGTAGAAGATGATGACGGTGATATCCTTTGTATGTTTAGTTACGAAATCCAAAAGCACCAAATCCTGCCTGACTTTACAAATGAAGATTTTGAAGGCGACGATATATTGGCGGAGGTAGAGTATATGGGCAATAGATACAAATTGGATGAAATAAGTGAGGGCTACTATTCCAACACCTCCCAAATGGGATCCTCGCTCAATGTCACGACCTACACTTTTTATCACAAAGATGATTTTATTTGCATTGCCCAATGGGAAGATGGATCCATGGAATTTTCTGATGGAATGGAGGTCAAACGTAAAAAAATCAAAAACATTGAATTACCCGTTTCTGGAAACAAAAACCTTTTTTTATAATTTTAAAAAATCAAAATGAATCAGTCCAAACTACTCTTTCTGGCCAGCCTTTTTCTTTTTACATTATGGAGTTGTTTTTCAGAAAAGAAAGCCGTGACGGTATCTGAAGAGCCTATTGTCAACTTAGCCAAAGATCATTTAGATCATAACTTTTCGATAGTCTTGCACGATATGGATGTTCAGGAAGATGATATCAATATCATTTATAGGCACAAGTATGCGATCCTTCAACCAAAAGAAGACAGTCTTGTTGTTGATTCTACCGATTGGCTTACTGTCAGTGAAGATTTCTTTCAAGCCAATGAAGATAATCTAGGAATGGAATTAGTTTCTATCCATGATGGTGTAAGCTCGACAACCCCAAAACCAGTTGGGTTTGACTGGGCGATTGGCAATGATAAATATGGGGAATGGGTTGCAGACAGTACTGCTACTACCGATACTGGACAGCCTGAACAAAGATGGCGATACCATAATGGGACTCGCTTTCTCATGTACTACTGGATGTTTTCTCGGATGACGGGTCGGAGCACTTTCCGAAATTACAGCCAAAACTACAAAGGAAAAAGGGCTTTTCATGGCAAAGGTGGAACCGCTTATGGGACTAAGAGTGCATATCAGAGAGCAAGCCGGTCTAGTTTTTATGCTAGAAAAGCAAGCAGTACCTCTTGGAAAAGTCACACCAAACGAGCCTCTAGAAAGTCTTCTAGATATAAAGGGGGGGCGAGTAGCCGTGGAAGATCGGGTGGTATAGGAAAATAAATACAGGCTTTGGACTCAAAAAAAAAACGCAACAAATACCATTCTAACGTACTCAAAATAGCGCTCTTTGCGACAGGGGTTAGTGGTATTGTTGCGGAATATATTCTATCGACTTTAGCGTCTTACTTCATTGGAAATGCAATCCTACAATTTACGCTGATTGTATCTATCATGTTATTTTCGATGGGACTTGGTGCACGATTAAGCAAATCGTTTGATCAGCATATCGTTGGGTATTTTATTTTGACAGAATTGCTTTTGTCTATTTTTGTATCCTTTTCTGCGATTGTTTCTTATTTGGTTTTTGGTTTTACGAATAACTCTTGGATCGTTATTTATTTGATGTCGATTATTGTTGGTATTTTGATTGGGCTAGAAATTCCACTCGCCACTAGAATTAATGATAATTTTGAATCCCTCAAAACGAATATTTCCTCCATACTCGAAAAAGATTATTATGGGTCGCTCATCGGCGGCTTGTTTTTTGCTTTTGTCGGTCTGCCTTATTTAGGATTAACCTATACGCCTTTTGTGTTGGGGGTACTAAATTTTGGCGTTTCGCTTTGGTTGTTTTTAGTATTACGAACACATATTACACCCGCCTGGAGAAAAAATTTATCGATTGCTTATGTAGTTGTGGGCATAGGGATTTTTGCTGGATTCGCTTTCGCAAAACCCATCTTGATTTTTGGAGAGCAACAAAAATACAAAGACAAAATCGTATTTGAAAAGCAAACCAAATATCAACGAATCATCCTTACAAAATGGAAGGATTATTACTCCCTATACATTAACGGAAATCAACAGCTTTCTACTTTTGACGAATACCTCTACCATGAACCCATGGTGCATCCAGTCATGGGCATCTCCCCTCATAAGAAAAATATTTTAATTCTTGGAGGAGGGGACGGGTGTATCGTTAGAGAGTTATTAAAATACGATGAAGTAATACACATCAATCTGGTAGATCTAGATCCAGAAATGGTCCGTTTAGCCCGAGAAAACAAAATATTTTTAGACCTTAATAACAACGCACTTAACAACCCAATGGTGAAGGTATTTGCGGCTGACGCTTTCAGTTTTTTGGAATCTGACACAACTGTTTACGATCTAATTTTTATCGACTTACCCGACCCCAATAACGTTGATCTAAACAAGTTATACACCCGAGAATTTTACTTCTTGTGCTACAAGCATTTATCGCAAGATGGCAGTTTAATCACACAGTCAGGCAGCCCTTATTATGCCACCAAAGCATTCTATTGTATTAAAAATACTTTGGAGGATGCAAAATTCTACACACTACCGATTCACAACCAAGTCCTAACACTAGGAGAATGGGGCTGGATCATTGGCAAAAAAAGACCTTTCGGTCAAAAAGAATTACAAGCCGTAAATCTAGATGGCATCGAATTAAGATGGCTTAACCAAGCAGCCTTAAAACAAATTACGTCTTTTGGAAAACCGTTAATTGACACTTCTGGTATTGACATTAATACCATCATTTCTCCTGTCCTGTATAATTATTATCGGCAAGGTAATTGGGATTTATTTTAGTCGGAAGGGAATCCTTTACCCTTAATTTCACACGTCGAACTTTCCAAAAGTCTGA
>CAYRVZ010000081.1:3642-10392 GCA_964427815.1 uncultured Saprospiraceae bacterium
AACTTTTGGAAAGTGGTGGTTATACTCGGGGATAGTTGAAATATTTGATAGCCGGAGTGGTTTGAGAATCGAGAGGTAAGTGTTTTTTTTACCGTCGTCAGGCTTCCCTTCCCCCTTCCCTCCTTTACTCTTCACATTTCACACGTCGAACTTTCCAAAAGTCTGAAACTTTTGGAAAGTGGTGGTTATACTCGGGGATAGTTGAAATATTTGATAGCCGGTGTGGTTTGAGAATCGAGGGTAAGTTTTTTTTACCATCGTCAGGCTTGTCCCCCTTTCACCTTTACCTTTTTCAATTGTCAATTGTCAATTGTCAATTAACCTTTAATCCCTTCAACCCCAAAAGCGACCAAAGTAAAAAGTAACCCACTCCTGTGGAATTTTCAATCGTCGCCTCTGTCAGAAAAGAAGAGAGTAAGATGGCTTGGACCGCTAAGAAGAGAACATTTTCATAATGCTTGCTGGAAAAAATAGGAAGCCCGATGCCCACCAAGAAAACACCCAATCCTATGAGCCCAGTACTAGCATAATAAAACAAGTATTCATTGTGTGGCAATAAATCTTTTGGGTGATTATGCTTGCGCAAAAGCAGTGACATTTCATTTTTAATATCCCCCGCACCAACCCCGAAGGCACGGTTTTTTTTGCCCAATTCTAATGCCAACTGCATCGATAAAATTCGACCGGAATCTGAATAGTTATTGCCCTTCCCTGCCTTGCGCATCTGCCAGTCATATTTCATATAGCCTATTTTTGTCCGCAAGGACGGTATGACCTTGATACTAAACAAAACACCAAAAATAATTAAAACTAGACTCATCACTCCGACCTTGCGGTATGGCAAATGGAGAATAGCATATCCGATCAGGATAATCAAACCAACATACAGACCTAACAAGCCACTCCTAACTGCCAATAAATGTTGGAAAATAAACAGCAGAATTCCAATAATTATAAATATATGTTTTTGCCATTTCCAAACAGGATTTCTATCAAAAACTAACCCGATAGACAATATGATGGCTATCGCAATACCCAAACTAAACCGAATATGGTTACGGGGTACGGGGATATTTTGACCTTGACTTATCATCACATTTATCGCATCGAAATTCAATAGATAATTAATAAAAACACCCAAAGCCGTAATAAGTAATGCAACAATATAAAAGATGGCTATCCCTCTATATTCTTTTGCCGTAAGGCGAGGCAACAAAAAATAGGCTAAAGGCAACCCAAGAAAAGGTAGTTTAATTCGAATGCGTGTCAACCAATAATCCAAATCTTCGGAATACAACCCGCTGAATAGTATCGGCAAAAAAATGAGCATATAACCCCAATAAGCAGGATGTTTAAAAAAGGACTTTGTTTTATTTCGAAAGGAATCGGACAAGCCGATGCGCCTTCTCACAGGCTGACCTATATCGCCACTCTGTTTTTGGGAGGCAAGGTTAGCAGTATCCGTCAGGTCGAAAATAGCCAAAACGCCTACCCCAAACATAGCTATAGAAAGTAAAAAAGGCGAATAAACCAAAGAGACAAGCCCTAACCCGATACAAAATAGGGTCAGTTGGTTCCTAAGCTTGGAAGAATAAAATGGTAATTTGGATTCGATATGCCTTGTGTTTGTGCAAAAATAACGGACTAAAGTCGGTTTAAGTGCTTTTTTTTATTAAAAAGATTGTACTCTTTTACTTTTTATTGGCGTTTCAATGGCTAAAACCTTAAATTTGCCATCGTTCTAAAACCCTACAACCCAAATTATTTTTGAATTCACTAAAGAACACTAGCTTTTTCAAATTCGTTTGCTTAAAGCTACTAAAACAATGTACGATGACAAAACACTATTTTTTTGTAATTGCTTTCTTATTCGCAACACTCCCATCGCTTAGCGCACAAGAAGATCCGGTGCTTTTTACCGTCAATAAGGAACCCGTTCATGTGTCAGAATTCACTTATATTTATGAAAAAAGCAATGGAGAAGAAGCCGATTATTCTCGCGCTTCTGTGGATAAATATTTAAACCTATACAAGAATTTTAAACTCAAAATTGCACGAGCAAAAGAAATGAAGTTGGATACTTCTCCAGTGCTCAACCAAGAACTAGCAGGCTATCGTAAAAAACTAGCTAATTCCTACTTGATAGATAAAGAGGTTACGGCTAAACTAGCAAAAGATGCTTTCGATCGAATGAAGATTGATGTCCGACTCAGTCACATCTTTTTCTCGCTAAAAGGGCTTAAATCACCTGTTGACACCCTACCTATTTATCAAAAAGCAATGCAGGTCAAAAAGGCCTTGGCTCAAGGAGCTTCCTTTGAAACGTTGGCGAGAGAATCTTCAGAAGACAAGCCAAGTCAAAGTAAAGGTGGGGATATCGGCTATTTTACAGCTATTTTTCCAGCAGGTTTTTATCAATTAGAAGAAGCCGCCTATACGACCTCCATCGGGAAAACATCCGGAATTGTGAGATCTGTCAGTGGTTACCATATCTTAAAAGTAACAGATAGACGACCTGCGAGAGGAGAAATGGAGATCGCCCAAGTACTGATAAGTAATAAGCCTGGTATGCCCTCAAAAGAAACCCGCAAACGAGCTGAATTAGCCCAAAATGCGCTAAAGGAAGGGCTAACCTTTGAAGAAGTAGCCAAAAAGTTTTCGGACGACAAAGTCACGGGTGAAAAGGGCGGTTATATCGGTTTTGTAGGTATAAATCGTTTTGAGCGGGAATTTGAAGATGCAGTGTTTGCGTTGACAAAAGATGGACAAGTGTCTGACATCATTCAATCCTCTGTTGGGTTTCATATTATCAAGCGCTTGCGCAAAAAAGAAAGTAAACCTTTTGACAAAGAGAAGAGAGCCATCTTAGCAAAACTGCGTAAAGACCCTCGTTATCAATTAGCGATTGATGCCTTTATGAATAAGACCAAAAAAGAAGCTGGTTTTAAGCGTGTTCCTACAGCTTTGGGTCAATGGATAAGCACTTTGCCTGATTCAACTTTTTTGACCCATAAATGGAAACCTACTCCTAAGGCTGATTCAACCGTTTTATTTACGATAGGAGATCAAAAGGTCACCATTGGAGAGATGGATGATTATGCCTATAAAGCTACTCGAAAACGATTACGTATGGGAAAAGGCATAAAGGTCATCGACGCTGCAAAGCAATTATATGCTGCTTTTGAAAAAGACAAAGTGATGTCTTTTGCGGAAGCTAATCTAGAGAAAAAATACCCTGATTTTAAGTCCCTGATGAGGGAATATCAAGAGGGAATATTATTGTTTGACATTTCAAGAAGAGAGGTATGGGACAAGGCGTCAGAAGACAGCACAGGCCTAGCGACCTTCTATCCAAGTGTACAAGACCAATTTCAATGGGAAGAACGCGCCAAAGTTGTAACTTACACACTTCCAAGACTTTACGAAGTAAAATTAAAAAAGATTAGAAAATATGCGGCTAGAAAAACACCCGCAAAAGTTTTGGCGAAATTCAACAAAAAAACACGGGTATTGACGATGAACCGAGAAACTTTTGAAAAGTCCAAAGCACCCGCTAATATATTAAAAGTCTGGAGACCAAGAGGACTGTCAGAAACGGCTTTTGATACTAATCGGCAGCCCCAGATTGCTTCTTTCTCTGTGGTGGAGGCAATCATTCCTCCCGGCCCTAAGGCATTGGAAGATGCTAGAGGATATGCCATTGCCAAGTATCAAGATTTTCTAGAAAATCGCTGGATAAAGTCGCTTCAAAGGCAGTATAAAATTGAAGTAAACGAAGCCGTTTTGGACTCTTTAATTAAAAAATAGGCTCCGCCATTTATTTTGAGGATGTCTGCAAATTGGAAGTTTATATTTTTTCTGGCTCTTGCTTTTTTTATAGCCTCTTGTCAGACAGAAGTCTCTGAAATTCGCCAAGATCCGGTATTGGCTAAAGTTTATAATAAAACGTTGGTCTTGTCGGATATAGAAGGTATCGTTTCTTTTGAACCTGACTCACCCAAAGATAGCCTACATAGACTGCAATCATTTGTGGATCGCTGGGTCGCAGAGGCTATCCTCATTCATGAAGCAGAAAAACAGGTCATTCAAAATATTGATGTTGATAAATTAGTCCGGGATTATCGTTCGTCGCTGATTCTTAGTCATTATGAACAAACACTATTTGAGCAAGAACTGAATCTAGAGATAACGGACAAGGATCTACATGATTATTTTTCTTCACACAAAAAGCAGTTTAGACTAAGCTATGATATCGTGCGTTATATATATGCACAAGCGACTTTAGAAAAGATAGATAAGCCTGTATTTGAACAGTGGTGGAATGTGGCTAAAGAGTCCATTTCAAAGGATGCAAGGCAATATTTTAGGACGAATACAACCGACCATCACCTCAACCGAGAGAAATGGCTAGGACTACAGGATCTAATAAAAAAAATTCCCCCAAATTTACGGAAGGGTCTTTCTGATTCCACTGATGTAATGCTGGAAAATAATAACTATCTTTACGCGTTGAAAATATTTAAGATTGGCCGCAAAGGGGATACACCCCCAATTTCCTTTGTTCGAGACCAAATAGAAAAAATTATTTTGCATAGTCGTAAAATGAAATTACTGGAAGACAAAAAAAAGGCATTGTACCAAAAAGAAATCAACGGTAGCAACGTCGAAATTTTTACAAACTAATACCCATCCATGAAGAAAATATTTGTTTTTCCTTTGTTGGTCTTGATGCTCGCTTTTGCGGCAACTTTGCAAGCTCAGATGACTAATAATACCGTAATCGACAAGGTAATCGCTGTTTTGGGCGATGAAATAATACTACTATCAGACCTTGAAAAACAAGTAGCGTATGCTAGTCAGCAGCAAAAAGGAGAATTGCCTCCAAATGCTCGCTGTATGGTTTTTGAAAGTATCCTTTCGGAAAAATTACTCATCCACCAAGGAAAAGTGGATAGTATCGAAGTGTCTGAAGAGGAGGTCAAGTCTCAAATAGATGCTAGAATCAATCGAATATTAGGTATGATGAATAATAGCAATGCTCAGTTTATCGAGTATTATGGTCAGACTCCTGCCGAGATGAAAGACTTCATGGCGGATGACATGAAGGCACAGATCCTATCTGAAAGAATGCGCCAAAGCATCATTGAAGGAGCGTCTATCCGACCATCAGAAGTGATTGCTTTTTATAATAAAATACCTACCGACAGCATGCCTTTCTTTAATGCAGAAGTCGAATATTCAGAATTGTACTATCAACCGAAAGTGAGTCAAGAGGCTAAAGATGCAGCCTATTTAAAACTATCAAATTTGCGTAAGCAAATCATTGCCGGTGAAAAGACGTTTGAGGAACTAGCCGAAAAGTATTCTGATGATTTGGGGTCCGGAAAATTAGGCGGGGATTTGGGTTGGCAAAAGAGAGGTACTTTTGTGGCAGAATTTGAAGCAACCGCATATAACCTTTCGGAAAAAGAAGTTTCTTCCATTGTGGAAACACAGTTTGGGTTTCACATCATCGAATTATTAGGAAGACGAGGCAATCTAATTCATACCCGACATATCTTAATAAAGCCTGTCTTTGTGGAAAGTGACTACACTAAAGCTGTTTCTTTTTTAGACTCAATTCGAACTAAAATCCTCAATAAAGAAATGTCTTTTGAAATGGCTGTCAAAAAATATTCTGACAAAGATCAACAAAGCTATAGTAATGGAGGAAGGGTAACGAATGCTTATACGGGAAATGCTTTTTTTGAAATTGCGGATTTAGACTTTAATATTTATTTTGCGCTGGATACCTTAAAGCCTGGGGGGCTTTCTCCTCCTGTTGAGTTTTTGAATGAAGCTGGCGAAAAACTCTATAGATTATTATCCCTTAATTCAAGAACGGAAGCACACAAAGCCTCCCTCAAAACGGACTATTCAAAAATCCAAAAAGCAGCCTTGAATAATAAAAAATCTGAAATCATTAATGCTTGGGTAAGTGATAAACTAGGAACGGTCTATGTGAGAATAGACCCTGAATATGGCGACTGCGAAGAGTTGAAAAAATGGAAGTTTAAAGGTGAAACTAAATAATTAAACGAAAGAACAGATGAAATTAATTTCCACGGTTATCTTTATATTAATAGCTTCAATGATTTTTGCGCAAGTGCCTAAGCACAAACGGTCGTATAAAATTTTCAATAAAAAAGGACGTAAAGTTTCGTACAGAAAACTCATTAAAAAAGCTGCCAAGGCTGACGTCGTTCTATTTGGGGAATTACATAATAATTCGATTGCTCATTGGTTAGAGTTAAGTATGGCTAAAGATTTAAGCGAACAGAAAAATCTAATCATCGGAACGGAGATGATAGAACGGGATAATCAAAATCAGGTTAATGATTATCTAGCTGGTCAAATTGATGACAAAGCATTGGATACTTTGGCGAGATTACCGAGCAATTATAAGACAGACTATAAACCTATTTTAGATTTTGCGAAAGCAAAAAACATCCCATTTATCTGTTCTAATATTCCTAGAAGATTTGCTTCTATCGTTTTTAAAAAAGGATTTGAAGGATTGTCAAAACTGAGTGTAGAAGAAAAGAGTTGGGCGGCTCCTTTGCCCATTAAGTACGATCCAGAATTACCCGGCTATCAGGCGATGCTAGAGATGATGGGTGGGCATGGAGGAGCGAACCTACCCAAAGCACAGGCGATTAAAGATGCGACAATGGCGCATTTCATCCTAAAGGAACGTAAGGAAGGGAGTTT
>CAYRVZ010000082.1:0-10383 GCA_964427815.1 uncultured Saprospiraceae bacterium
AGTAACGAGTGCTCACCGTCCCTCCTGAAATAGACAAATAATTGTCATTTCCGAGTGCCGTCTGAAAAATATCATCTTGATAGTCATATCTTTTAACATCGTATTGGTCGGTGACCAAGGGTCTTTCATCGAGTGCAGCGGGCCCTTTTCCAGGATTAGCGGCACGGTCAGCAGCACTTCTAAGATCCGCAATAATGGTTAGCCGATCTTGTGTGGTTCCTAGGTCATCTGATCCTTTTATCCCAAATCTTTTGCCATATTTTGTGAATTCTAAACGCTTGCGTATTTTACTTACGCTCAAACTGGTAGAAAAATTGATTTTCGGTGCGCCTACTTTACCTTTCTTGGTAAAGATTTGGACTACTCCATTACTTGCCATAGAGCCATATATCGCAGCTGCAGCCGCCCCATTGATGACTTCAATTTTTTCAATATCATTGGTATTTAAATCTACCAGTCTATTTTGACCTGCTTGAAATCCTGTCTGCATGGCATCAGCGTTTAAGTTGATGACATTTTGTGAGCTATTATCTACAATAACTCCATCTACAATGTATAAAGGATCCGAAGAACCATTGATGGTACTTGCCCCTCTTAGACGGATGGAAATACCACCTGCTGCGTCCCCGTTGTTTTGCGAGATGACACCACCCATTATTTTGCCAGATAATGCCCCTAATACGTTATTTGTACCTGCATTTTGAAGGTCGTCTCCGCCTATGGTTGAGATGGCATTTCCTAACTGTTTTCTAGTAGTAGAAGCTGATGAACCCGTCACAATGACCTCATTTAATTGATTAAAATCATTTTCTAGCTGGATGTCTAGGCTCACCATTCTTCCTTCCGAAAAATCAATGGCCTTCTTGTAAATAGCATATCCAAGATAAGATACTTCTAGTACAATATTAGATTGGTCTGCAGGAAGCATGATGGAAAAATTACCGTCAATATCTGAGATAGTGCCGATTGATGAATTTTGTACCAAAACGGAAGCTCCAATAAGTGGTTCTCCTAGGTCGTCTGATACAACTCCTGTGACCGTGTTTTGTGAAAAACTGGTCAACGGAATCAGTAGTATTAGCAATGCAAATAAAGCATTGAAATACCACATAGATAAGTTTTTGCTGAGTACTTTCATACGTTTAATTTTGAGTGAAAAAATAAAAAAGATGAGCTTTACCTTTTGTCAGAAGAAGCCCATCTGTGTGCTAAGGTATGAAATATTTGGTTATTTGAGGCTTTTTAGTAGATTATTTGTTTAAAATAATTTAAGGAGTATATAATATGGTTTTTGCCTGTAATATGTTATGCGGCAGAAGGGGGATTATTTAGAGAATATACCGAAATGCTTTGAAAGCGGTACTTCGTTTTTGTTAAGTGCTTGAAAAGATTGTTTGATGACATTTTTCTTAATTTCTGTTCCAGATATAGCTCCGTCAGTATCTATCCAAAAGAGAATAATTAATTCTAAACCGATGTCGGTAACATCTGAGACGGAAACTGTAGGCGATTTTTGCCCAGCCAATACCCCTTGGATGTTGTTTAATTCTGTGGTAACTAAAAGAATGGCTTTTTCGATATCCGCTCCATATTCCAGACCTATTGTGATTCGCTTGCGCAAAAAACCATCTAAGGTGTAATTGTAAAGCGGATTTTTTAAAAGGATACTATTCGGGATGAAAACATCTTTCCCATCGAAGGTCTTGACATGAGTTTCCCGCAAGGAAAGACCAACGATGACCCCAATAATGCCATTCACTTCAATCGTGTCTCCCACACCAAATGGGCGTTGAAAGGCCATCACTATCCCCGCTAAAAAATTCTCCCCAATATCACGTAAAGCGAAGCCTATTACAAATGCACCGACTCCAGCTGTTGCCATGATTCCAGCTGCTGCTGCACCCCAACCAATCATTTTTAGGAAAAACAAAAAGCCGCCAATGATAATAAAAACTTTTAGCATCCTAGCCAGAAAATCCGCCAACAACGGGTCGTCCATTCGTTTGGTCAATTGCTTATTGATTAAGATTTGTATGCGTCGTGCGGCAAACCAAATAAAAATAAAACCTACTATGCCAATAATAATATTGGGCAGTGAAACCATCAAGCTACTTAACTCGAATAAAAAAGCTTCCTTTAATTTTTCAATAAAATTCATAATAAATCTGGTCTTCTGTCTTGCGTTCGTTGGAAGGATTGCTCTTCCCGCCAGTCCTCAATTTTTTTGTGATGACCGCCAGTCAAAACTTCGGGTACGTTCCATCCTTTATATTCGGCTGGTCTTGTGTAAACAGGTGCTGACAGCAACCCATCTTGAAAGGAATCCGTTAAGGCCGAGGTCTCATCACCTAATACACCAGGTAATATTCGTCCAATTGCATCCACCAAAATAGCCGCAGGGAGTTCTCCTCCCGATAGGACGTAGTCTCCAATGGAAATTTCTTTAGTCACATAATGCTCTCGAATGCGCTCATCAATTCCTTTAAAATGTCCGGCGATAATTAGGATGTTTTTGAGCATAGACAGCCCGTTTATCAAGGGTTGGTTGAGCACTTTTGCATCAGGAGTCATGAATATTATTTCGTCGTAATCCCGTTTTTGTTTTAGGGATTCGATACAGGCGACCATAGGTTCTATCATTAAAACCATGCCGGCACCGCCGCCATAAGGATAATCGTCAACTTGCCGGTATTTACCAATTCCAAATTCATGCAAGTCATGCACCTCCACTTTTAACAACCCTTTATTTTGAGCTCGTTTGATGATGGATTCACTAAACGGGCCTTTTAGTAATGCGGGCGCAACTGAGATAATATCAATATGCATGTGCTATGGGATTTAATAATTTAAAAATTAACTCTTCTAATAAATCCCCATCTGATGCAGACGCATTATTTAAGCCTTTGGCTTTTAAGTCATATTCTTTCAGTAGATGCATGCACCTAAAAATCTCTGATAGCGGAAACGAACGCATGGCATTTTTGTAATTCTTAACATGAAATTGAAAACGCAAACCTAGGGCTTTCGCCAAAGCCGCATCTGGTTTAGACTTATGCTTATGAGTCAAATAGATTTTTGAAAAGTAGCCATGTAAACTCGCTAAGATTAAGACCAATGGTTGTCTTTTTATGTTTGCCGCAAGGTTTAACGCAATGCGCATCGCTTTTTCTTGATTGCGTTGGGTGAGGGCATCTTGCAATTCAAATACATTATATTCTTTACTGATGCCGATGTATTTTTCAACAATAGTATTATCAATTTCTGTACCTGCTGGGATGTTCAAATGAATTTTCTCTAATTCATTTACAATCTTGTTTAAGTCGTTACCTAAGTATTCGGCTAGTAGGGTTGCAGTCCTAGGATTAATTTTGCGTTTTTTATCCTTTAGGTGATCCATTATCCATGCGGGCAGTTTATTATCATACACCTTTTTGGACTCAAAGGCTACACCCACTTTGCCAATGGCTGCCAGTCCTGCCCCAAATTTTTTATACTTGTGCGCAATGACAAAAATGGTCGAAGGATTGGGTTTTGCCCAATAGGCTTTCAGTTCTTTGAATTTTTTAAAATCCGCAGCTTCTTTCATGATGACAACACGTCTTTCTGCCATAGCAGGATATTGCATCAAATACGATTTTAATTTAGGAATGTCAATATCCTTTCCATAAACGACGTCTAGATTGAATGCTTTTTCGTGTTCTTCTAGAGCGAATTGTTCTATTGCGGTAACTAAGTTATCAATAAAATAAGGCTCAACTCCATGTAATACATAGATGGGTTTGAATTGCTTCTTTTTGATGTCTTTGAGTATCTGTAAGTAGGTCAATGTGTTCGTTTAGTTCAATTAAAATAAAGTGCCATCGCGCTGTGGCGCGACCAAACCAAGATGTTGGTATGCTTTTTCCATCGCTATCCGCCCTCGGGAAGTTCGTTGGATGAAACCTTCCATGATGAGAAAGGGCTCATGTACTTCTTCGATGGTTCCTGCTTCTTCACCAACGGCAGTCGCAATAGTCGATAGCCCAACGGGGCCACCCTTAAATTTATTAATGATCGTTTTTAGGATGCGATTATCCATCTCATCCAACCCACTTTCATCAACATTCAGCGCTTCTAATCCAAATTTTGAAATCTTTTCATCAATAGTGCCATTGCCTTTTATTTGGGCAAAGTCACGCATACGTCGGAGTAGGGCGTTGGCAATTCTAGGAGTGCCTCGACTTCTTCGGGCTATTTCTGAGGTGCCATTTGGCGTAAGCCCTACCTCCAAAATCTTAGCAGAACGTAACAAAATAGTCTGTATCGTCTTTACGTCATAATAGTCTAGCAAAAAAGTAATGCCAAATCTAGCCCGCATGGGCCCTGTCAATAAGCCCATACGAGTGGTTGCGCCTACTAGTGTAAAAGGATTTAATTCAATCTGAATACTTCGTGCATTGGGTCCAGTGTCTATCATTATATCAATACGATAATCTTCCATTGCGGAGTATAAGTATTCTTCTACAACTGTATTCAGCCGGTGTATTTCATCGATAAATAATACATCCCCTGGTTCTAAGTTCGTTAATATTCCCGCAAGGTCACCTGGCTTTTCCAGCACGGGTCCAGAAGTTAGTTTAAGGCTTGCGCCCAATTCATTAGCGATGATGTGAGAAAGGGTAGTCTTACCAAGTCCTGGAGGACCATGCAGTAGGACATGATCCAAGGAGTCTCCTCGTTGCTTCGCCGCTTGAATAAAAATGGTCAAGTTATCAACGACTTTTTGCTGACCTTTAAAATCTTGGAAAGATATGGGCCGCAAAGCTTTGTCGATTTTTTTTTCTTCAACCGTAAAGTCCTCTTGAGTCGGATCTAGATTTTGGTTCATGTAGCATTAATTTAAGTGGCTTGCGGATTTAGTTAGCGGTTTTTTGCCCAGACGGTGGTATAGTTGCCTAAGTTTTCAACGCGACTACGGCAGTCTTCTTGCTGAATGATTTCTTGAAATTGACATAGCAGTGTTCCTTGGCAATCATAAAGGTAGTTATTATTTCCGCCTTTAAATAGATAGGCGTATTTGTCTAAATAGGGGTATTTCTCTATCTGTTCTATATTATTTCGTGCAATGAATAGGCGCATCCATTTGACCTCCATAGGCTTAGTCGTATTATGGCAAGTAGGTTTAGCGGGTTTACCTTCTATGGATTTAACACAGTCTAATTTAACCATTCTATCTTCTGCCATACAGTTGTTCATCCCTTCAATAGGGGTGGCATGATAGCGGATAGATTGGCCATCCACTTTTTGAAAGTCAGGAGGCCAATCCATAGGGAGTAATTTTTCTCCATCGTCCGTGAGGATGATCCAAGTGCAGCCATCAAGATTTGATAGGTCAAGTAGTGTCCCATTGGTATCACACGTTTCCACGACACTAGTTGTTTTTTTGGTTGAGCCACAGCTAGTAGCCAAGGTGATGAGTATCAGGTGAAGAAGAAGGCGAAAAGAAAACATAACTACTTGGATTTAGGGGTAAATATACTATATTTGCCACTAAATTAACACAATTAACCCCGTCGAAGTTGTAGAACTTCGTATAAATGTAAAAATAAAGCAATATGGAAGGTTCAAAGATTAGAATGAGTCGTGGCAAATTACGGATTCCCAAAGATCCAATTATTCCTTTTATAGAAGGAGATGGTATTGGACCCGATATTTGGGCAGCGGCTCGACGCGTGTTAGATGCAGCAGTAGAGAAGGGATATGCGGGCAAGCGTAAGATTGTTTGGAAGGAAGTATATGCCGGAGATAAGGCGCATAAAAAGACAGGCGAATGGCTTCCACAGTCCACTTTGGATGAAATTCGGGAGCATTTTATTGCAATCAAAGGACCATTGACGACACCAATTGGAGGTGGATTTCGTTCTTTGAATGTCGCCTTGCGTCAAAAATTGGATTTGTATGCTTGCGTTAGACCTGTTGAATATTTCAGTGGTGTGCCTTCGCCTGTGAGAAAGCCTAGGGAGATCAATATGGTTATCTATAGGGAGAATACCGAGGATATCTATGCGGGTATTGAATACATGAGTGGTACACCCGAATTAGAAAAATTGAAGAACTTTTTGATTGATGAAATGGGTGTGACGGGCATTCGCTTTCCAGATACTGTTTCTTTGGGTGTGAAGCCTGTGTCAAAAGAAGGCACTGAGCGATTGGTTCGTGCTGCGATTGAATTTGCAATAAAAGACAAACGTCCTTCTGTTTCTTTGGTGCACAAAGGAAACATCATGAAATTTACGGAAGGTATGTTTAAGGCTTGGGGATATGACCTTGCGGAAAGAGAATTTGGGGACAAAGTATTTACTTGGGCTCAGTATGACCGCATCGCAGCGGATAAAGGCAAATCGGCCGCAGATAAAGCACAAAGCGAGGCTATAGCTAATGGGGCTATTTTGATAAAAGATGTTATTGCAGATGCATTTTTGCAACAGATTTTAACGCGCCCTAAGGAGTATTCTGTTATCGCTACCTTAAACTTAAATGGAGATTATGTGTCGGATGCGTTGGCTGCTCAAGTAGGCGGTATTGGTATCGCTCCTGGTGCCAATATCAACTATGAAACGGGGTTAGCTATTTTTGAAGCAACTCATGGTACAGCTCCAAAATATACTGGATTAGACAAGGTGAATCCAAGTTCTGTTATCCTTTCGGGAATGATGATGTTTGAATATATGGGTTGGACAAAGGCCGCTAAGAAAATTAAAAAAGGACTTGGCAAAGCTATTCGCTCAAAGCGGGTGACTTATGATTTTGAAAGAATGATGAATAATGCGACCTTATTGAAGTGTTCGGAGTTTGGGGACGAAATTATCAAGAATATGTAAAAGTTCAACAACGACTTTGGTCGGTGGTAGTGAACTCAAGCCGCTGTTAGAAATTACGCTAACAGCGGCTTGTTTTATGGCTAAGTTTGTATAGTAATAATAAGAAATTATTTTACTCATTCATAATTTTCCTATCAGAATTATGCTTTTTTTAAAGCCAATCACAAAGAAGTTGTATATTTGCCGCTCAAAAGAAAATCTAATAATGTCTTATAATTTTTTAGCAAGCCTAAGGCTTCAATCTATTGCGCTATTATTGGTATTGGCCTCTTATAATGGATATGCACAAAATGTCATCACTAGCAAATTTGGAAAAGGAATTCGGATTTTGGCGAAGGACTCATCTTTCTATATGAAAGCAAGTGCAAGAATCCAAAACCGTTTTGATGGAACGAGAGTCTTATCAGATGACCCAACTTACACAGATAAATTCTACGTTAGGAGAGCGAGAGTCAAGTTTAGTGGTTGGGCTTTTTCCCCGAAAGTTGGATACAAAGTTGAATTAGACGTCAATAGCGGACAGGTGTTGGATGCGGTTATTAAATGGGAATTTGCGCCAAACTTTCAGTTTTGGTTTGGTCAGACTAAGCTTCCTGGAAATATAGAAAGATTAATTTCGTCGCAGAAACTTCAATTTGTGGATCGTTCGGCATTAAATTCAAAATATACCATAGATCGTGATAAAGGCATACAATTAAGACATACCTTTAAAGTAGGTAAAATGCTCTTCAGGGAAGCGGCTTCTATTTCCATAGGAGAAGGAAAGAACTATAAAGGAGCAAGTAAGGGTCATGATTATACAGGAAAAGTTGAATGGCTTCCTTTCGGAAAATTTAAGAGCAAGGGAGATTATTTTGGGTCAGATCTAAAACGAGAGCCCACTCCGAAGTTAGCCATTGGCTTGACTTATGATTATAATGCAAAAGCAATAAAATCGAGAGGACAATTGGGTAGCATATTAGCAGAAAATAAAGATTTAGCGGCTATTTTTGCAGACATGATGTTCAAGTACAAGGGGCTTTCGGTGATGGCTGAATATGTTAATAAAAAAGTGACCACTGGCTCCCCTGTTATAGTAGATGCTTTGGGAGACTTCAAAGAATCCTTTTATACGGGGTCTGCAATGAATATTCAGCTGGGCTATTTATTTGCTAATAATATAGAAATAGCCACTAGATACACCGCTGTCCACCCCGAAAAAAGAACGCTAAACAATGAATTGGAACAATTTACCCTTGGATTATCTAAGTATGTTGTCGGCCATAATTTAAAAGTCCAAAGCGATTTTTCCCTACTAAAGGAGGAACATAAAGCCGATCGCTTTCAAGTACGTGTTCAAGTCGAATTGTCTTTTTAAGGTTTCATTACCTATCATGAGTTAGTACTTCATTCTTCGACAAATCTTTTTAAATCTGTCACTAAAAATCGCCATTCTGGCGTCTCTAATTGTTTGGTATTATTTATTAAAAACCAAGGACTTAACTTTTTGTTTGTAGGGTTTTTTAAAATTTGAATTTCTTGAGCGGGCATATAACTCTGTGCTAATAAAAACACTACTTCATTGGATGCGTTTATGGCCATATCAACAACGGTAATGGCATGTCCAGGGAAGCCACCTTGAATAAAGACATCACCAATTTGCATTTGTTCGGTTGATACCGGTTTTAATTCCTTTGATAATGAGTAAGTGCCAGCGTACGCAAAAACAAGCTCCATGTATTTCCAAAAGTCCTGATAAGAATTGGATGCTTTTCTAGATTGGACCCAATAAGTTTTGTTGCCTTTTAGTTTTATGCGCTTCCCTTTCATCCATTCAGAATAATCGACTTTAAAACCATTAGTCAGGTTAAAATGAATTTTATCGTATTGTTTTGTCGCCCATAAATACTCTGCACGCAAACGCATGACCGCGTCTGCACATTGATGTAAATCTCTTTTTCCTATTTTTAAATCTACAACCGCATCATAAATGTCATTATTATTTTTGGTTGTGCCATCAAAGTAGTGGACTAATGCGCCAGGAGGTTTGAGGGGCAAGCTCCGGAGATAGGATTGGTAAGTGTTCGTTGAAATTTGAGATCTTTTAAAGCCTTTGGGAAGAATAAACCTAGTTTCGATGGTTTTTTCAGTGGAATCAGAAAAGGAAATCTGATTAGAGGAATCATTTTGCCCACAGGCCTGTAAGGCGAGGAGTACAAGAATAAGATAAATGGCGTTTCGCATTTTTTTTCTTTATAACGAAAACTGAAGGAATTTAATTTTGATAGTCAGAAATAATAGGGAAGAGAAATAACTACTTTGGTTTAATAAAAATTGGCTAAATTTACCCTATGATAGAATTAGCTTATGCTCAAGAAGTGGCTTCCGCAAAAGCCAATAAACAGCCCATAGTGGCATTGGAAAGTACCATTATCTCGCATGGAATGCCTTATCCTAGAAATATGGAAACGGCCTTGCGTGTGGAAGAAATGGTGCGTAAAAACGGAGCAATACCGGCTACTATCGCCATTATAGAAGGTGTTCCAAAAATTGGGCTGTCTCATCAAGAAATTGAAATATTAGCGAAAGCAGGAACTTCTGTAACAAAAGTAAGTCGGCGTGATTTTCCAGTTGTACTTGCACAAAAACAACATGGAGCGACTACGGTGGCGGGTACAATGATCCTCGCAGAAAAAGCAGGAATTAAAATATTTGCTACGGGTGGAATAGGTGGCGTACACCGAAATGGAGAAAATACGTTAGACGTTTCAGCAGATTTACAGGAATTAGCGAATACTTCTGTTGCCGTTATTTCGGCTGGGGTAAAATCCATTTTGGACCTCGGTTTAACACTAGAATATCTGGAGACGATGGGCGTACCTGTTTGGGGATATCAAACAGCAGAGTTACCTGCTTTTTTTACTAGGTATAGTGGTTTTAATCTGGATCGGAGCGTAGAGGATGTGGATGCGCTTGCTCAATTATTAAAAGCTAAATGGGATTTTGGTTTGAAAGGGGGCGTGTTGATTGGAAATCCAGTTCCTGCCAGTGCATCGATTCCTAAAAAAGAGATTGATGTATTTATTGAAGCAGCATTGACGCAAGCCAATGAAAAAGGAGTAACGGGCAAAGCCATCACTCCTTTTCTATTGGCTAAAATTGATGAATTAACCAAAGGTAATAGTCTAAACACTAATATCGAATTAGTGTTAAATAATGCTCAATTGGCTGCGGAATTAGCCGTGTCTTTTCTTAATACTTAGCTTTTTAGCGAAAGCTTGAAGAAACGATAACTTCCTTACTTCCTGCGGTGTATTGATAAAAACCTTCACCAGATTTTCTGCCGAGTTTTCCTGCCATGACCATATTTACTAACAACGGGGAAGGGGCATACTTTGGGTTGCCAAGTCCAGAATGGAGCACATTCATAATCGCCAAACAAACATCAAGCCCAATGAAATCAGCTAGTTGTAAGGGACCCATTGGATGAGCCATCCCTAATTTCATTACTGTATCAATTTCATTGACACCTGCGACCCCTTCA
>CAYRVZ010000083.1:0-10361 GCA_964427815.1 uncultured Saprospiraceae bacterium
TCAAACAAATAAGCGTTGTCATTCAACTCACTTCCTAATATTAAAGACATATCAGAGTACGGAGCCATCGCCCAATAGCAAGTCGCATTCAATCCAGCCTTGATACTTTCGGTCATCATCATCGCATCATAAACAGCCCCTTCATTGGATTGAATAAAATCGCAACCCTGATAAGACAAATTATATTCAGTCAAAAAAATAGGCAATCCACTAGATATATTATCAATATTTTGGCGAAGAGTATATAAATCCTCAATTGCAAATTGGGCAATATTATAAATATCCTGAAGGCTATTCGTGCAATCTCCTGAATACGTATGACAAGAAATGAAATCCATTTCAGGGGTCATCTGCACCAGACTTGTCAAATAATCAATATTTACCCAAGCCGTCGCCGCACCGCCCACTTGGATGGTCGGATCTATTGCTTTCATGGCTTGTGAAGCCGCCTTTAGGAGGGCCGACATCTGATTAATCGATAGCCCTGGATTTGCAAATCCTTGCTCTCTTTCATTGGGTAGTTCCCAATAAATAATATTAAGTTGCATATCAACATTGACTATCTGGACTAATTCCGCACAGAACTGGGCAAAATTTTCAATATTTTGATAATCATCCTCTCCCATGGAACCGCTTGGAATATTAATCATCACTTCATAGCCCTGCTGAACTAATGGGGTAAGCGCTGAATTAATTTTAGATGAGTTCCAAGATCCATCCGAATTGAGCCAATACTCTGGGCTCGTCTCATCAATCATCCCCCACCCATGTAATCGAACCAATCCTTTCTTTTGGGTAACGAGTTCTAAATTCGTCATAAAAATGGGATCCGCTGTATAGGAAGGAATAAAATTGGCTGGGCTATTCACTCCATAGGCTTGACTAGAAATGGATTGAATGGTTGTATTCCAGTCGATAGCAACGTTAATTGTTTGCGCTTGCATGCCAAAAGTTGACAAGAACATAAACACAATAAATATAAACTTCTTCATAGACTATGATTTACTTTTATCCGAGCATCTCCATAATACCAAACGTTTATTACTAATAAAACCATTACAAAACGCTTGCTATTGCTAAAGATACAAAATCTAGCCATATAAGCCCCATTCAATGCCCTACAAACACGACTTTTAAAATCTTATAGCCTGCTAGAACGCTCCCTTTGAAGGTGCCAGAGACTTTAGAGACTCCTACTCTTTTTCTATAATTTACGGGGACTTCCGTAGTTTTGAGCTTTTGGCGGGCGGCTTTTACTTGCATTTCTGCTGTCCAACCAAAGTCTGGATCCTTCATCTCTAATTGCTGCAAAGCCGTCCATTTTATTGCTCGAAAGGGTCCTAAATCGGTAAAATGATACCCATATATCCAGCGTATGAGCCTCGTTGCCAACCCATTCCCCACTTTTTGCGGAAGCGTCATCGAACCCCGTGCACGCTGACCCAAAGCTCTAGAACCAATCACTAAATCGTACTCTTCCTCCAGGATAGGGCGAATCAACTCCACCATCTGGGCTGGAAAATCGGAATAGTCCCCATCCAGAAAGACAATGATATCTGGTTTTTCCGCAAGGGATTCCACATAATCAATGGCCGCCAAACAAGCCGTTCCATATCCTTTTTGAGACGCCTTGACGACAATAGCCCCTTTATTTTTAGCAATATCTGCGGTGTCATCGGTACTTCCATTGTCTCCCACGATGATATGTCTCACTATTTTTTTTGGGATGTCCTGTATAACCAAGGCAATAGCATCAGCCTCATTGAGGGCAGGAATGATTACATCAATTATTTTATTCAACATAAATCGAAGGTAGCCAATTCTAATGAAGTGGGTCAATATTCTATCCATTTTTCGCTAAAAGAATATACTAGTATTTGAAATAATACGTTACCTTTATAACCGATATATAAATATTACTTTCCGCTACGACTACCGATTTTTATTACTATTTTTATGTTCTTAAGACCTAAACTAACACCAAATGATTCAATCAATCCCTTTTTTCAAAAAGGACTGGATAAGTGCTCGAATTGAAAAAATCAATGACTCTACCAATGGTATTCGCCATATTTGGCTCAAACCAGAAAAAACCTTTACCTATAAACCTGGGCAAAACTTAACCCTTTTTATTCCCTTTGCGAAAAAAGAGGCCGACCAGCAACGAACCTACTCTATTGCAAATGCGCCACAAAAAGATGGCATACTAGAAATCTGTGTATCCTATGTCCCTGGCGGAAAAGCTTCCTCCTATTTGTTTAGTGAAATTGAGGTGGGTACTTCCGTAAAAATAAAAGGGGCTTTTGGAAAATTCACCTTACCCAAAAGAATTAAACACGACCTTATCTTTATTTGCATGGGCTCTGCATTGGCACCAGCCCGCAGTATGATTCAACACCTATTTACGCCGAATTTAAAACGCAAAAAAGTGCACCTCATATATGGTGTACGTTCACGTGAAGGACTACTATGCTCAGATGAATTTTCGGGACTTGCCATGCAATATCAAGAATTCAAATATTCATTTACCTTTTCAAAAGAATACAATGCATCTTCCCAAACTCAGCGTAAGTATGTGCATGAAATATACCTGGAACAATATAAAAAAGTGAGATTAGATGTGCTTTTCTATATAAGTGGGAGCTTATCTATGATCGAAGAGACAGTCGAAAACCTTTTAGATCTGGGTTATAAAAAAAATCAGATTGTTTATGATATGAATTTTTGATACGACTCAGGTGTATCGACTATTTAGTGATTATTTATTTCAAAATCTCTCTCTACTTTTACAGCCAGACTGGCTTAGCCAATTTTAATTCTATTTTACTGACACAAGTAATAAATCATAAAAAAGAGCGGTAAAGGATCTACTCCATACATAATCCAAAGCTTATTTTGGTTTAGCTATACTACTAAAAATGCTTGAAATATCTTTTACACCTACTCAACATATAAAAATAAAGTCAAACCTACCACTGGTTTATAAAAAAAGCGCTGCCTGAAGGCAGCGCTTTTAGTAAATCATCAAAATAGTGATTAGTGCTTATTCACTGTTATTGGCAAACAAACATTTGTTGGACACGGGGAACAATTGCTAGGCGCATCAAAAGCCCCCACCTTAGTATTAGTAATACTATTATTGTTCACATAAGTGGCTGTCACATCATTGCCCATCACGCCATCAGCAGACAAGCCTGTAAAAGTAAACACTTCTGTTCCTTCGGTATTTGCAATTACAAATGTCTTTGTCGTACCATTCTCCAATGTAATCGTAATACTCTCCCCTGCTGTCGCATTCGAATAGGTTACCGTTACAGCCAAAGAGTAGGTATTCGACTGCCCATTACAGCCAGAAGGAGTAGCTAAATTCACGACTATTGTTGGTGAACAATCAATGGCTATAATCGGATATACTTTTGAAGCCGTACACCCACCTGGCAAAGTCAAAGTCACCGTATAATCTATATCTGCTACAGGATTACAAACTTCTGGCTTTTCAATCGTGGCATCATCAAGATAAGTTGAAGGAGACCAAGAAATGGTGGCATTTTTTAAGGCTGTCGGTAAATTCAAGTTCAATTTTTCGCAACCCGTTTTACATACATCTGTAGATGTATAGGGTCCAAAATCAATCGCGCTAGGCTGGTACAAATTCCGTTTAAAGGTATTCGTACATGTCCCCATATTTTGGGTAAGCTCTAATGAAACCGGCGTACCGTCTGCTGCTCCTGGATTCAAATGTACCGTAACAATATTTCCCGCAAGGGTCACCGAACCAGCAGAAGCAGGAACTAATGCAAACTCAGCAGAAGTCGTTTCAGCACAAACGGGGAAAGTCAAATCCATACCAGGGCAAAGTGTTATCGCTGGCTCTAAGGCTTTAAAGAAAGCGGGCTCAAAAAATTCGATTAAACTTTCAGCCGTTTTACAATTACAGGCTGAAGCAAAAGTTTGTGCCAAAATCATGGGGCAGGATTTGTCCATCGGAACGTCTAGACACATGGTAATCGTCACCGTATCACCCGAAGCCACATTCACCATGTGGTCATTACCTGCTAATTCAGGATCAAAAGAATCCAAAATTCCGTTACTATTCAAATCTTCATGCCAAGCGACATGAACATTACCAGCGTATGCTGGGCCTGGATTCACTAAATCTATTTCGTAACAAATACTTCGGGTTCCTACGCCATTACTACAAGCTTCAGAAGTCCTAATATCTACCGTCGCTAAAGGAGGTCCCAGAGTTAGAGTCAAATAAGGATTAATGCTATTCTGTACATTCACCCCACAAGAGCCTCCAGTCGAACAACCAACACCCGCCACAAAGCTTTTGATGTCCATTCCGACTTGTATCGTTCCACAAGCTTCCATCGTCCCCTGCGATGCCGCAAATTTAAAAGAAAACTGCTCTCCTTGTAATAATTTTGGAGCATCAAAACAAACCACTTTATCCATACCTACGTCAGTAACTGTAATCGTGGTTGGGGTAAAAGAAGGGTTAGTAAAAACAACAGAATTGGGCTGATAAGTTAATCCGGGCGGAATAGTCAAACAAACCGTAACACTATCTGCCGTTGGGTTATTACTAACATTCAATGCAGTAATACTAAACTCATTTGTGTTGGCTCCACAGTATGCGACCTCTGGATTAGCAAAAGTTAATAATTGGGCAAAATTTGCAGGATCTGCCTGCTGTAATATCACTGGCGGAGATTGTACTTCCCCAGTAGTCAAAGGATTAACGCCACATGGATCCGTCGCCATAGTCTCAGTCAACAATACAGATCCTGACAAAAATTCATCACAATTTGTTGTCGTTCTAAATCTAAAGGCTACTTTATTACTATCTAAACCAGCCGTCACTCCTTTTAAACCTGCTGCATGAATATCAGCATCCCAAGTATCCGTAGTATATTCATAGTGATTACCAATGATCAAATCTGGGTCAGCAATAGAAATCCAATTATTATATAAACCTGCCGCAAAAGAATATTCCCAAGAACCTGATATGACCGAAAGACCTGCTGGTATATCCACATTTACATTTAGGTTTAATAATGTTAAAGTCTTTACGTTTTTGATTAAAAAGCCCATGACTATTTCGTCACATAACTGAGGAGCAGGATCATTCCCAGCAGGGTATATCCAACTAGTCTGTAGGTCCGCTTCTCCAAAAATATACGCATAACAAATTTCTGCTCCTGTGCAAGCTTCTCCGACACCAGCCAAAGCGGACATCACATTAGCCGGTGCACATCCTGCCGAAAACTGGGTACAAATAGTTGGAGGAGGTGAAGACGGTTCTGGGCAATACAAAAGTGTAGTCCCAACTCTGACTTTGGTACAAGCACCATCCGCTAAGTCTGGCAAACTGATACTATAAGTAGAAACCCCTTCAGCGTCTGTTTTGACCAAGTTATATACTAACGGGCTATTTGTATCATCCGTTACAGATGCTAAACTGACACTAGGTGGAAGGCTAATATTGGCTTGTACGCCTGTCAAGCCCGAAACGCCCCCTGCGGGCGGAGGTGTTGCACATAGTTCTAATTCTACTACCTCAATAGACGTGCCTGGAGAGCCAGACGCAAGTAAGTCTGTACCACTACTATTCGAAGTTGCTAGACCTGAAGTTCCAAGACGCTGATCATGAATAACAATATCACTAGCAGTAACAGATGTCGTATGAATCCCATTAGGCAAGAGTGCTTCATACCAGTTACCAGCAATTGGATTGCCACCGGCATCTACCCGGATATATCTATTCGGATGGATTGTAGGATTATTAGTCGCTGTATTAATCATATTACCAAAATATCTACAAGAGGAAGGTTCACCAACTAAATACGCCCAATCAAAATTCATCTCATAGCCCGTGATAGGCGCCACATCTGGGCAAAGCATGCATAAATCATAAGTCAAAACCATAGAATCTAGAGCCATATTGAGTCCAACACCAAACGGCGTGACACCCGATTCTTTAAAATCAAATCCGATGGTTCCAAAAGCACCATTTTGAACGGCACAAAACTCATCCCCATTGGAATCAACACATTCCATATTATTTTTGCTTTGTACCGTAATATCACTGACTACATTATTAATATCTTTTATTTTGGCGTTGCCGCAAAATGAACCTGGCTTAAAAATAGGTACTTCAACTTTCTTAATATCAACTAAAGGTCTAAACTCATCCACAAACCAACCGTTGGGTATCGTTGCATCAAAGGTTAAGGTATGTTTAGCAGATCCCCCACAATCATCAATAGTTATTTCTGATTTTCCAAATACTTCACCCGGTACAGTTGTTTCCACAATTGGGGATTCTCCACATACAGCTGCAAAATACTTAAAACAACTTATATCGTCTAAGATATAAGCATTAGAATAAAGTCGAACCGCAAAAGAATGATCAGGAACTACTGGCACCAATGCCGCATTCAAAGTACCATTCGCTTCTTCTACTTGTAGCGCGGCTATAACTGGGTTCTTAATAATAGGCACTTCCCAATGAAAATAAAAAGTATCCGTAGCCTCCACATTATAAGTGTCTAAAAAGTCATCTAAGCAATTGGCTCCATCCGCTACTTGTATGCTTGTAGCATTTCGACAATCTAAAAAATAATCAGCTCCATTATAGATTGAAAATCCAAAATGCGCATTGTCTCTGTAATCGTATGAGTCATACCTGAGACATCCCAATTCATCATTACCTGAAGTTGACATGCCAGGCTTATAGGTCTGATGCTCATCCCCTAGCATGGGTGCATCTCCTATATAGTTTCGAATTGGGGCATTCCAGAATTTCGGTCCACCTGCCTTATAGCGTAGGCAAGAAGGAATAGTCGTCAAATCAATAGGCACCTTTGTAGTCGCCCCATTTTTTATTAAGCTAAACGCTAAGAGTTTAGAATTTTGCCCATCCATGATAAGCTGGGTATTTCCCTCAGTAAGTTTCAAGTTGGCTCCTGTCGTAAAATGGCCCCAAGACCACCACGCCAAATCCGTAAAATAGTCCATGTCATGGATTACATACTTTTCGATTCCGACCATCGTGTCACCAGGCATAAAACGAGTTAAATCCGCTGGGCTATTTGCCAATTTTTGGGCACGAGTAACCTTAGTCGTCATTGTTTTGTCAGTATAACCTAAGTTTTGTCGAGTAAAGCTTCTCTCCACTTGCTCAAACATACACATACACCCTACTTCAGAAGGATCTCCCGAAAATAATTCTTGTCTGCATGCTCTGACTATCTCACAACCACCTGCACACCCATCACATTCTTCAACTACTTTAAAGTTACCTGTCCAATATTGTCTCGGCCCGCAATTGCCATCATTCATTTCCACCGTGACTTTATAACAAATCTCCACGCCAGCAGCTGGGTTTCCTACATTCATCTTCAATACTTTTTGACCGCCATTCACTCTATCCCAACTCAATGCAGCATCTCCCACATTCACGTAACCAGAACCATCATTAAATTGGGCAGAACCAGACACAAATTGGATGTCATCCATCAATAAAGAATCTCCAGCAAAATCAATAAGCAGATAAGTCGTCGTATTACCCGAGCAGGCGGCTACATTCTCCGAATTGAAGGTGTAACAATACTCTAATTCTCTAGTCTTAGGACCATTGGCGCCACCAAAAAGTCCAAAATTATACATGGGTGTAAGCCCTACTTTATTGGTTGGATCTGCTAATAGGTTCGTCGTATCAGCAGAAGCCGTATATTTAATATCACTTCCAATCACTGACGGAAAAGCTTTAAAAGATTGCCCACAATTCGATAATCCTTCCACATAGAATTGAGAAAAACCACAATCCATTTTTGCACAACTTCCACTACCATCTCCACAAGTCATCTCCAAAAAGACACTAATCGTCATCGTTTCTCCACCCCTTAAATCGTCAAAAAAACCATCTACATCTACATCTTCCAATCCACCTGCGCCGTCTGGATCTGACGACATACCATTAAAATTAATGGTAATATCTTCGCCCATCCAAGCATAAGCTTCAGCAGGTAGAGATACCCCTCCTATCTGGACATCAGAGATGTTCAGGTTTGATTTTTCGCAAGTGTTGAATCCTACTTTTAGATTATACATTAAAAATTGATTACCAACAGGATTTGGGTTATTGACCACTAAATCAATTTGTGCGGGTGCTCCACAAATAGAAGCCCCATTAATCAATGTAACAGTGGCAGTAGGTAAAGCCCCTCCTTGGGGCTGAACTTGTATAAAAGAAGTAGTCTCAGTAATATTACAACTATCCCCCCCACAACCATAAAAAGCTTGATATTTCACTGCAAAGTCACTCTCTCCAGAAGGGCAATCATCGGCACTATAACAGACTTCCAAATCAATAAATTCATCTGTATTGAATTGGTTATCTGCGGGGTTTGGAGAGCCATTACCACTAAAATAGGTATTATTGATATTGGCCGAAAAGACCAGGTTGTTATAAGTATAAGGCAAATCAACTCCATTGGCTTTTAAGGAAACAAGGTTAACACCACTTGCACCATTATCTAGGCCTAAAATCTTGAAATTCATGCTATCCAAGTATGTATCTAATCCATCTTGCGAAATCTTTATGGTTTGACAAGAAGGTGCACCGAGACTAGTAATAACAGCTTGTGCGGGAGTAGTACTTTGAATATTTAATACTGGAATACTAAAAGAATTATTGAATTTTTCTTCAATCGTGTATGCCGAAGTACAGGATGAGGTAAGACCACCATTTGTATAAGAATAATCAAAATCCAAACTCACAAAATAATCTTTACTCAAATCTACATCACAGGTCGCTTTTACACCTATATAGGCTACAAATATTCCACCATCCGTCACACCATTTAGAATGAACTCTGGGTCAGAACTTGAGGGATCTGTGTTAGCGATGGTTGTCCCCCCACCGTAATGAGTCGTTTCAAAACCAGCATATTCCATTCCTGATTCTAAATGTAGGGTCATTTTCATTCCATTAATAGTCCCAGGATCGTCTGTAAATATCAGCAAAGCCAGTGTATCTGGTGCTCCACAGGAAGCCAAGTCATCTGTTTGAGCAAAATTTGGGACTCCTCTTAAATCAACAATCTGAAGAACAGGACACGCTTGTGAGAAAGCGGCAGTACCGCTATAGAATAAGAACAAGAGAAGGCTAAGAAGCTTTGCAAATTTCATTTTAACTAGGTTTATGAATTGAACTAAAAGATCATAGAGTCGTCACATGAGATAATTCTACAATATGAATAATTGGGATACGCAGACTAGAGACATAAGTTATACTAAGCTGAAAAAAATGTACTATGAATTTGTGTACTTCTAACTAATGATATTACTGAAATTAAGCTAAAACTCTCCCAAATCGCTTCATTTTTACACCGGGTCTGAACTCAAAGCTAGCCTCCATGAGATAATCCACTTAATAAATAATTGGGTTGCCCGGTCATCAGGTTGATGGTATTGCTCAATTGGCTATCATTCAAGTCTCCAATTACGACAAGCGGTTTTTCGGTATTTTTCACTTCGTCGATTATCATCATTCGCAGTGCTGCTGTAAGAGCAAAAGCTACCTCGGTATTTTTTCAAGAGGCTTTGTCTATTCCAGAAGAGGTGCAATGGGAGTCTCAGGACTTGTACCATGCCTCTATGTTGGAGGTTTTAAATTTAATTGCCTCTATCCCACCCGAATACAAAACGGTGATGATATTTGGGCATAACCCTGGGTTTACCCATTTTGTGAATGAATTTTATGGTGAGAATTGGATTGATAATTTACCGACTTGTGGGATTGTGAAAATCGAAGGAGAGGTGGAAGAATGGCTTGATTTTACGGGTAGTACAGCCATTGTTGTGGGTCAGTTTTTTCCAAAGGAGGTGGATTGAAAGGGGTAAGATAATTAAGAGGATTAAGGGGGGATTTTCAAAAGCAGTCTTTTTTTTAACGTTAAGATAATTAAGGGAGTAAGAAGGGTCAGGGGGGCAAAAGTACCTGAGAAGGAGGGACATTTGGAGGAACCGCTAAGGCGCGGAAAGGAGAGAGCGGGCACAAATTGCTTATTCAACATTCAAGGATAATATCAACTCATTTCATGATCTACATCATCTAAATATAAGAGTAAAAGTTACTATCTTCGGGTTATTAAAAAAGCTAAAGAGCCTATTATTAACCACAAAAAGATAACTAATGAATCCAAATTCACCTGTTTCCGAAATGATGACTACGAATGTCATCTCTATCCATGCCGAAGATAACTTCAACATTGTCAGTAAAACTTTTGAAAATCATAGTTTTCATCATTTGCCCATTAAATCTGGGGGGGAATTAGTTGGGATATTAAGTA
>CAYRVZ010000084.1:0-10356 GCA_964427815.1 uncultured Saprospiraceae bacterium
TGCGGAGATACATTGCGCCCCTTCATTTTTGTCCGTGTTGATTTCTTCTATTGGAGAAGCAGGCTGAAAGACACCAGCTACTTTTTGGGATAGAAAGAAATCTTCTTGGTTGTTGACCCTTCGAGTGAATATCATAAATTGCTCATCCGCTGTAAAGGATGGTAGATATTCTGGATTCGTTGAATTAATCGCTTCGCCCAAGTTTTGGGGTTTGAAGGGTAGCGGATTTTGAATAGCTTGTGCAATGAATTTAATATTAGCCAGCTTCTTTGTAGCGGATTTTCGGCGGCGCTTATTGATTTTTTCAAAACTCAAAAAGTGTTCAATTTGTTTAATGGCAAGCGGATAATTTTTTTCTTTAAAAGCAATTACACCAAGCGTATAATACAATCTAGGTTTGTAATCGGGTGCCATCTGGGTAGCTTTCGCAAAATGTTGTTTCGCTTTTGCAAATTCTTTTTGTTCATAAGCTATTCCGCCTAATTGGATAAAAGCATCAACAAATTGTGGATCTTTCTTTATAGCTTTATGAAAAAAGCCATTCGCTTTTTTGTAGTCATTTTTGCGAGCCGCTAATTCCCCTTTTTTATATAAACCTAAGGCTTTTGTAGAAGTTGTTTTTTTTGTGGAATATGCATTGTTTTGAGCTTTAATAGTTGCACAACCAGACAGTAATATGATGAGTAAAAATATTTTGATAAAGCCAATGAATACCTGCATAAGTCCTTTTTTGTGAAAACAATAAACGTAAAACGTATTTAACGAAAGCAAAGTTTTAAGAAAACCAGTAGATATAAAAAAACTCCTTTGTTGCCGACGGCATCAAAGGAGTTTTTTTTTATTGCAGTTAAAGATTAACGACGCTTCCGTCTTTTCTTTTTGAATTGCTTACCACCCGAATCATCGTTACCAGTAGAACTACCCGTACGAGTCATTGCACATCTGAACCCTAGTGTACGGTCTGCATTATCCTCATCACGGAATCTACGTGTACCCGGAGATAACCAGAAGGCACGGTCAGCCCAAGAGCCACCCTTGATGACTCTAGTTTTATCAGAGATTAAAGTAGAGATGCCAGTACCATATTGAACTAAAGATTCTTCATCACCATCCATGTAGTTCAATACATTACCTTTACGGTAGTTTTGGCGACCAGCTGCTTCATCGACTGTTACATCTACATATTTTAAGTGTCCTAGACTATCTTTTTCTACAGGCTTACCATCTTCGTCCATTTCCGCATTCTTAAAGATGTTACCACGGAATGGGTTTAAGTCTTGAGATTCACCATCTTGTAAAGTGACACTAGTCATCGGACGATAGACGTCAGCAGTCCATTCACTCACATTACCTGCCATGTTATAAAGCCCAAAATCGTTAGATATAAAAGTTCTAGCAGGAGAAGGCACGTTGGCTGCATCATTTAAGTTACCCGCTACACCCATGTAATCACCATGACCTTTTTTGAAGTTGGCTTGGATAGTACCTTGATATTTATCTCTTTTTTGATAACGAACCGTATTGCCGTTCCAAGGATAGATACGTCTATCAGAAATATTCTCGTCCTTTTCAGAAGATAAATTACCCACTAAGGCTAAAGCAGCATATTCCCATTCCGCTTCAGTAGGAAGTCTATATCCTGGTAATAAGATACCGTCCTCAAAACGAACCGCTCTTTCTCCTCCAGTCTTCAAGTCCTTTAAGTTCTTTCTGACGCTTCCTTCATATTGTCCAGCAAGATAAGAGTCGCTATTATAGCTATCCGCATCTTTTTGGTCAGGGTTGGGATTTAAGATGCCTCTATCAATTAAGATAGCTTCGTTTACACGATCGGATCTCCATTGAGAATACTTATTAGCTTGCTCCCAATCAACACCTACTACTGGGTATTCATCATAAGAGGGATGCCTAAAGTAGGTCTTAACTAATGGCTCATTAAAGGCCAATTCCTCACGCCATACCAAAGTGTCTGGCAAAGCACCCGTTACAACTTCTGGGTAGGTTTCGCCATACACTCTTCCTAGCCAATAGATATATTCTTTATAGTCAACATTCCGAACCTCTGTTTCATCCATATAAAAGGACGATACAGTTACTCGACGTGGAATAGAATTCCATTCAAACATGACATCTTGATCCGTCATACCCATTAAGAAGGTTCCTCCTTGGATAAGCACTAGATTAGGGCCTGTTTCTTGACCTTCGTAGTCAATTTTCTCAAAACCACCCCATTTTTGGTCGTTGTACTTCCAGCCTGTAGTGGAAGAAACTTCTTTTTTTCCGCACGATGACAGAAAAAAAGTTGAAGCCGTTAAGAGTAGAAAGCTAAATTTTAGCAAATTCTTCATTAGACAATTAATTTTAAATGAACTGCAAATATAAAAAAAATCAGTAAACTTGTATACTGAAATTCGGAAATCAAACGTATGTCAAAGCAAAAAAATTTTATCCAAGCAAAAAATCAACGAAAAAGACCAAAACAATCACTGTATTTGTCCACTTTTCGCTTCTGCTTGGCGTATTCACTTTGGTCTAGGTTAAGAATTAGTGAAATCTCGTGACTACCAGCAGAAGCATTTCTAAGCTTCGATACGGTATAATCATAAGAATACCCTATTTTAAAGATGCCTTGCCCCATTCCTGCTGATAATTTCAGCGCATCAATGTTGCGATTAGCATGTCTATAACCTACTCCTGCAAAAAATCTGCCAAAGCCTGCAAATACATCTATATCAAGTTGACTAAAGTCAGATTGCTTAAACCAACCGATATTCGGAGAAATATAAAACTTCTCTGGAGTGGCACTGCTGGGAGAAAGTGAGATTTGACCTCCTAGTTGGGCATTGACACGGACAGGAAGTCCGCCATATAGCTTTTGTGAAACATCAATCAGCTGTGTATTAGGGCGATTGAGATGAGCCATTGAATAGCCTACATAAAAATGTTGGTTATAGAGCAATATGCCTGCCCCTATGTCTAGAAAAGTTCTACTGGGCTCAGGTGTCTCTGAAGGGGAACCGCCACCCGTTACTGGGTCGATGTCATCCGGAAACAATAGCTTGTTTGTGGAAACATGATTGGAGATGGCTCCTATTTCTGTTCCCAATTTTAAAAATATATCTTTTGTTGGCTCCAGTTGATAAGAATACAAAACCTTTGCTTCTGATGTCACAAATAAACCATTGCCTGCGTTGTCAGCTTGTACATACAGCCCTAGACCACTATGGGCTCGCTCATAAAACTGCGAATAGCCTACATGGTAGGTAACATAGGCTTTATTTAATCCAGACCATTGATTGCGATAGTTTAAGCTGATTAAGGGGCGTTGGGTTAATCCAGTAAATGCGGGATTGCTTTTAGCGGGAGCAGCGTAATATTGACTAAATACCGCATCTTGACCATAACTTAATCCTACTACGAATTGGAATACGAGGAGAACTGCTATTCTTTTTATCATATAGTAAAAACGTAAATGTGATAGTTTAAGCATCACAATGATACCATCTTTCATGCATACAACAAAATAAATTGAACGAAAATGGTTATAAGAAGGACAATTTGTCGTTTTTTACGCTTCTCCTGCTTTTAATAACCTTTTTTTTACGTTCTTTGTGTAACGGGCAAATGTTAATGGACACTTAATAAAAACTTTGCTCGTTTGTAATCTAACCAAATGATTTTTGCTATGTTTATTGCCCGAGTTTTTAGTTTTTTGCTTGCCTTTACGGTTGTCACGGCTTCATTTGCGCAAGTCCCCACTAGCTTTATGGTTGACCTTGAATGGGATGAAGCTCCTTTGACAGTCTCTCTTGGAGAGGCCGAGCAACAAATTTTCCATTTTGATGGTGGCATTTACTTAATGGACACCCAGGTTCCTTACTTTTCTAAAAGAATAGCCTTACCGAGTCATGGAACCATCGAAGCCAGTATAGTTGCCCAAAAAAGTTCTTCTTTGAATACCACGGGGATGCAAGTCGATATAAAGAATAGTCAGCCTATCATACGGGTTGAATATGAAACGGAAAGACATCAATTTTTTGCAAGAGTCATTGTGCGTCCCGTATTTGTCTCAGGAGGGGCTTACGCAAAATTAGACCAGTTTAGAGTCCAACTCAATTTTACCCAAACACCCCAAGCAACAACTTCTAGAGGGACACCAACTAAAATATCAAAACTAAGCGATGGGGATATTTATAAGTTTTCCATATCCCAAAATGGGGTGCATAAAATTAGCGCTTCTTTTCTTAAAGAATTAGGAATTGATGTAGCTAATATTAATCCAAAAAATATTCAATTATTGGGAAATGGGGGCAGAAGGTTGCCCGAGATAATAGCCACCGATCGGATTGATGACCTTGCGGAAAATGCGATTTTTATTTCGGGTGAAAGCGATGGTTCTTTTGATGATGAGGACTTTATCCTTTTTTATGCGACAGGACCTAAGCCCGTAGTAAAAGCATCTGATAACTTGTATAGAATTGATAATAGTCCCTACACCGAAAAGGCGTATTACTTTATCAAATTAGGAAATACCCAAGGGCAAAGAATCCAAAATCAAACCTCTTTAGCTTCTGCGTCCTATACCACGAATAGCTTTTTGGATTGTCAGAGATACGAATTGGATAAGGTTAATTTGTTGGATTTAAACACATCTTCTGAAGGCGGAGGTAACGAATGGTACGGTGAGCTCTTTAAAGTAGATAAGGTGAAGAGCTTCTCCGATAAGTTTAGTTTTAAAAATGTAATAAAAGATAAAGAAGCGACCATTAAGATTCGTTTTGCCTCCTATTCCAAAGTGCAAACTTCAATGTCTGCAACAGTGGAAGGTAAAATGATGCAGACCTCTTTTGATGGGAAACCAGGTACGTGGGATGATGTTAGTTCGATAAGAAACTTATCCACAACTTTTTTTCCGAAAGGAGATAATCTTGCTATTACCTTGAATTATAATACCACCAATGTAGGGGACGCAACTGGGTACCTAGATTATATCGAAATCAATGCTTATCGCAAATTGCAATATGATGGAACGCCCCTTACTTTTGGGAGCCTATCCAAGGAAATGGCAGAGGCAACTACCTTTGAAATTACAAATAATGACGGTGATTTAATTATCTGGGATGTGTCTGTACCGACCAGCCCTCAAAAGCAAGCTTGGTCCCAGTCAGGAAGCCTTGCAAAATTTTCTATCAATACGAATACCGTAAAACGATTTACAGCTTTCAGATTGGATAATGATTTCTTTGCGCCTACTGCCATGGGTAAAATTGAAAACCAAAATGTGCATGGCATTGAAAAGGCAGATTTTATCATAGTCTATCATGAAAGCTTACGGGCAGAAGCCGAAAAATTAGCACTTCATAGACAGACACAAAGTGGTATGAATGTGGTCTTGGTGAATGTGGATGACATATTTAATGAGTTTTCTTCGGGAGCATTAGAGCCTACAGCTATTCGGGATTTTGTCAAAATGGTGTATGATAGAGATCCGGATTTGAGGTATTTGTTGTTGATGGGTGATGGCTCCTATGATCATAAAAATATCGCTCAAAGAGATCCCAATTACAACCTAGTGCCTGTGCGTGAAACTGAGTCAGGTATTAAAAAAGTGAATACTTTTCCTTCCGATGATTATTATGGATTGTTGAGCGATGATGAAGGAAATCAACTAACAGGTTCACTAGATATTGCAGTCGGTCGAATCACTGCCGAAACACCAGAAGTGGCAAATGCCATTGTAGAAAAGATAATTCATTATGACACGTCTCCAGAAGTATTAAAACCATGGAGGACTCAATTAGTGTGTATTGGTGATGATGCAGATGGTGGTACCCACATGCGCCAAGCAAATGAAACGGCGGATGTAACGGAAAAGGATCATCCTTCTTTTGTCGCCAAAAAAGTATTATTAGATGCTTTTGCGCAAGTGCCTGCGCCCTATGGAGAAAGATTTCCTGAGGCATCTAAGCAAATTAATGACGCCATATTAAAAGGCACATTGGTGATGAATTATTTTGGGCATGGTGGAGCAAATGGGTTGGCACAGGAAAGAGTAATCACACTACAATCCATTTCTAAATGGAAGAATATTAAAAACCACTTGCCGTTAGTAATCACTGCAAGTTGTTCGACAGCTGGATTTGATGACCCGTCGATTAAAACATTTGGAGAGGAGTTATTAAAAAACCCAACGGGTGGAGCCATCGCTTTATTCTCAACAGTAAGACCTGTTTATGCTCATACCAATGAATCATTGATTGATGCTACTTATCCGGAGATTTTTATTACCGATAATGGGAAGAAGAGACCAGTCGGAGAGATATTAAGAGTCGGAAAAAATAAAACAAATACAGGTGTCAATGGGCGAAAGTTCCTCCTGTTGGGAGACCCATCTATGCCCATTGCCATTCCGGACAACAACTCTGTTGTGACGGACAAAATCAATGGCATAGATCCTAAGGTAGTAGATTCTATAGGGATTCAATCTTTAACGAAAGTAACCATTGAAGGACATATTGGTAACCCGCAAGGACAACTAATGAACGACTTTAATGGCAAAGTCTATGTCTCTATTTTTGATAAAGAAATAGAGCGAAAGACCCTAGGCCAAGATAGTTACCCTATGGCTTATACGACCCCTAAAGGAATTATCTTCAAAGGAAATGCAACAGTCAAAAATGGAAAATTTGAGTTTGCATTTGTTGTGCCTAAAGACGTGGCAAGCCAAGGTTTTGGTCGCATTAATTATTATGCTTCTGACCTAGTAAGTAAAGATGCCGCAGGATATGAGCAAAAGCTTTTTATCGGCGGGTCCGGTGGGGCAATAATAGTTGATAACACGCCTCCCGTGGTTGAATTATTCATGAATGACGAAAAGTTTGTGGATGGAGGAAAGACCAATGATCACCCAATTATCTTCGCCAAATTATCAGATGACAATGGAATCAATATTTCTGGAAGTGGTATTGGACACGATTTGACTGCCACGATTGACGGCGATATCAAAGTGGCCAATGACTACTATGAAGCAAATGCGGATGATTATACACAGGGAGAAATGCACTATCCGCTGGAAGGCTTAGCACTAGGAGAGCATACCATTGAGGTAAAAGCTTGGGATGTAGCCAATAATTCGGGTTCCAGCAAAATTACTTTTATAGTTGCAGAATCAGGCGGTGGCGCATTAGAGCATGTCTTGAATTACCCAAACCCATTTACGGATAATACGACATTTCAGTTTGAGCATAGTCTTTTAGGAGCGGCGAAGGTTCGTATAGACATTTATTCAGTCGATGGGAAGATTATCAAAACCATAGATCAAGACATTCAATCCGAAGGATTTCGGGTCTCGGACATCTCGTGGGACGGTAAAGATGAATATGGCGACCCGTTAGCTCGTGGTGTTTATATCTATAAAGTGAAGTTGATCTCTTTGGAAAACGAAGAAAATACGACGACCAGTGGCTTTGAAAAGCTCGTAATCATGAAGTAGTCCTACAAACATGTTCCACGAGCATGTGCCTATTGAGCATAAGTAAATGGAAAGATGGAAAAGCGTTCATTCAAATTTTGGGATAAGCAGAAATAAGTCAGTAACAAAACGGTATAATTCTTGCTTCGTATTATTCTTTCTAGTAATACATTGTAATAATGGCTGATTCTAGTCATGTTTTTTGGTCTAGACAAAATAAAGCCCATAATTAAGGGTTTATAGAAGGTATTGCAAAGTTCAGAAAAAATGTATCTTTGCTCCCTCAAAACGTTAACAATAATCAACTAAGCGGTAAATAAGCTTGATTTTCCTGCCTTTTACCAAAAACAGACTTTTATGAAAAAATCGGCATTACTTTTTTTAGTGTTCTTGGGTGCCTTCCTTGTCTCTACAGGATTAGAGGCGCAAACCCCAGGACTTTGTAAAGATGGCAAAAATCCAATTACTGGAGAACCCTGTACAAATGTGATCATCACTTCTATTCCTTTTTTAAGAATTAATCCAGATGCACGTTCGGGCGCCATGGGAGATGCGGGCTTAGCGACTTCTTCAGATCCAAATGCATTGCACTTTAATGCTTCAAAACTCGCTTTCGCTGAAAAACCACTGGCAATTTCAGCTACCTATACACCTTGGCTGAGAGCAATTGGGTTAAACGATGTTTATTTAGCTTACTTGACTGGATATTACAAACTAGATAATTTGCAGAGTGTAGGACTTGGGTTGAGATTCTTTTCTATGGGTACTATTGATTTTACCAACGCAAATGCTGAATCCATTGGAACGGGTAAACCGCAAGAATTTGAAATAAAAGGTTCTTATGCTAGAAAATTAACAGAGAATTTTTCAGTAGCCATTGGAGGGAAGTATATTTACTCCAATCTTGCCGCAGGTCAATCATTAGATGGTATCAGTATCCAAGCGGGTAAAGTAGGGGCGGCTGATATCTCCATGACCTATAAAACGAAATTGAAACTAGGTAGCACACCTACCAAGCTTACTGTGGGGATGGCTTTTTCTAATCTTGGAACTAAAATTACTTATACTAACTCTTCAAACAAAGACTTTATCCCAGCTAATATGGGTATCGGTACAGGCTGGGAGTTTGAGTTTGATAAGTATAATAAAATGGGTGTTTATCTTGATTTTAATAAGTTGCTAGTACCCACTCCAGGAACAGATAACGACGATGCGTCGGCTATTGGGGGTGTTTTTGCCTCTTTTGCAGACGCCTCTGGGAAGGAAGAATTGCATGAAGTAATGACCTCAATCGGCATAGAATATTGGTATGATAATCAATTTTCGGTAAGAGCTGGATATTTTGGTGAGCACAAAACCAAAGGAAATAGAAAGTACTTTACAGCGGGTTTGGGTTTGAAATATAGTGTTTTTGGCTTGGATCTAAGTTACTTGATTCCTTCGGGCCCTGTACAGAGTAATCCATTAGCGCGTACACTTCGTTTTACATTGACGTATTTGATAGATAGTGGTCTTGAAGAAGAATAATCTGATTGTAATACTATCACAAAACCTCCAAAGGCAATTGCTTTTGGAGGTTTTTTTATTTCTGTTTTTTTAGTCGTTTCTTCAAAATATCAGCTACTCGGAAAGCATTGGCATATATTGTCCAGGTGTAGGTTACACTTCCGCCTGTAGGCATAAAACTGCCATCCGTTACATAAAGATTCTCTACCTCATGGGCTTTGCAATTCACGTCAAGTACCGAAGTCTTTGGATTCTTCCCAAATCGACAGCCACCGGCCTGTAGATTGGTCGGAGGACTTCCGCTAATACTTGAATACACCTCTTTTAAACCCATTTCTTTAAATAATTGAATACATTTTTCCGCAAGGATCTCCCCAACTTCAAGATCATGAGGATGATGGTCAATCTGAACCCGTGCGACAGGATCGCCCCATTGGTCTTGGATAGTTGGATCCAGCGTTACATTGGCACCATCAACGGGTAGCCAGTCCACAAATATTTCAAATTTTAACTTCCGAACTTCCGTAAAATAATGTTTTAGATTTTTCTTTAGAGCTGCACCATAAACTAACCGAGAACCTGCCCATTTTTGTTTGAGACTTTTTGGAATAGCATTCGCATGTTCAAATAGAAAATCTATCGTACCGCCTTTTATTTTTTGCCCAGTTTTCGGATTAGTTACTTCGTAAAAGTCGTGCAAGGTACGATTGATAAAAACACCCCGTTTTAGGATTTTCTGCCAAGTAGATTCTGTATAATCTTCCTTACGGAAAAGACCTCCACCCGTGCCACCTCCCGAAAAAACTAGGTTTTTGCCTACCTGCCCGTGGTTATTGGCTAGTCCATTGGGAAACTCCGAGTTTTTACTCATAAGCAAAAGTCGAGCAGTTTCAATCGCTTGGGCTGCCACAACGAATATTTTAGCAGAGACGGATTGACGGGTTTCATGAGCATCATAAAACCAAGCTTTGATGACCTTTTTCTTTCCATCCGTTTCAAGATGATAGACTTTTGCATTGGGTACAATATAGCAATTTCCAGTCTGTAAGGCATCATGTAATAAAGCTACCCTAGCACTGCCTTTGGCATCAGAAGAGCAGCCATAGCTTCCGCAAAAATTTGAATAATAACAGCTCTTTCGACCATCTTTAGGTTGGGATAGAATAGCTCTAGGAGTAGGAATCGTTTGGAATCCAATTCTTTGAGCAGCCAAATCTATCCATTCTGAAACGATGTTTTCCTGCAAAGGAGGATAAGGAAAATTAACCGTAGATCTCGGCTCTAAGTGCTTGTGTTGAATGGATTTACCAGATACTCCGATGATGGTTTCTACCTTAGTATAATACGGCTCTAGGTCGTGGTAGTCAATGGGCCAATCG
>CAYRVZ010000085.1:0-1231 GCA_964427815.1 uncultured Saprospiraceae bacterium
AGAATGATAGAGGGACAAAGTATACAACCTATATCACGGTATATAATGAATTGAAAGCCGCTTATCGTGAGCTTTGGGATGAGGAAAGTAATAACCTTTTTGGTGAGCCTTATAGTGATGATCTGACAAATGATCAAAAGCGCCAAGTTCGGGCTAAATATCCGTTTGTGCTTTCGGAAGCAGAACCGACTGCATACGGAGAGAAGGAAGACTAATTGTTTTAACTTTTGAACTAAAATAATATGACAAAGTTTAAGAAAGATCAAGATAAGCCGAAACCGAAAATTTCGACGGCCTCTTTGCCAGATATCGTTTTTATGTTGCTGTTTTTCTTCATGGTTACGACTAAGATGCGGGATGCCTCTATAATGGTGGAGAATAAAGTTCCGAAAGCAACTGAATTAGTTAAACTAGAGCATAAAAACTTGGTGAACACCATTCACATTGGAATGCCTTTAAAGAAATATCAAACGCTTTACGGTACAGCTCCTAGAATACAGCTGGGCGATAAATTCGCTACAGGTGTTGAGGAGATTGGGTTCTTTATTAGAACGTTTAGCGCTAAGATTCCTGAAAAGCAGCGCCCAGCAATCTTTACTTCTTTGAAAGTAGATGGTGAAGTAACGATGGGTATCGTGTCCGATGTGAAAACGGAATTAAGAAAAGCAGGACAACTGAAATTAAATTATTCTGCAATGCCTAGACCACAAGGAGCAAATTAATTTTTATCTTTATTGATAAAAGCCACCTTCATGTAAATGAAGGTGGCTTTTTTCGTTTTACAGTATATTTAATAACTTAAGTTTCGGTAGTTAGAGAAGACCGTGATTAATGACATTATTAGCTTTTAGAAAAATTAGTAAGAAAGCTCGTCCGTGCTTGCTATTTTGGATTGACGTTATTTTTTTTACAAAAAATAGCCAATTTCTTGTAACCCTGACCTTTGCCATTACCCCGAAAATTAAGTAATGCATGAAGCCAACCATCGCAATAGTGTTAAACTAAGACCAAAACTTAAATTGATAATCTAAATAGGATTCACTAAAAATCCTTTCTCTTCTGGCGATCTCCTTGTTGATTGACAAAATAGAAATAACTTCCTTTTATTATTTGGTGTCTGGGATATAATTTATGGTCAACAGTATATGGACTCAAAATGCAACTTTTTTACCACAAGGTAAAAAAGTTGCATTGTACAATACTTAAAAACAACACCTAATTCGCTGTAAAT
>CAYRVZ010000085.1:1331-10351 GCA_964427815.1 uncultured Saprospiraceae bacterium
GGTAAAAAAGTTGCATTGTACAATACTTAAAAACAACACCTAATTCGCTGTAAATATTTAGATTTTGAGTGAACCCCTGTGACGAAAAGTTTATGAGTAAATTATTGCTCTCCTCTTTTGTTAAGCACATTTTGGAGTTCTCTTCTTACTTTTTGCTCTCTTTCTAATGCGCGCTTTTTATACGCTTCAAATTCTCCGCGAAGGTCTTCAACGGTCTTTCTTGTTTCTGTTGTAATGGAGTTGCTTTGTTTGAAACGATATAAGAAGAAAAGCAAGCCACTCAACAAACCGGCGATAATAGTCCAAACAAGCCCTTTGTAAGCAGATTTGTTCATTTGTGCACCCAAGAAACTAATACTACTCTTTTCTCCAGTCAATTTTTTAATTTCATCGTTGGCGGTGCCTAGTTTGTTTTGCAGTGCTTCGATTTCATCTTTTTGTGTGATGACCTGTTGGCGTTCATTAGCCAACGCTTTTTTAAAAGTCCCCAAAGAATCTAATACATGGGCTTTAAGGGCGATTAGCCATTCCCCTCTAATAATTTTCTTATTTTGATAATTATTAGATCGAGTCATGACAAATTTAAATTGATCAGCAATGGTTCCTTTATCCAACGAGAGACCGTCGTCTGGTCTGGTAGGTCTTGGTCTTGGTCTTGGCGACACGGGTTGTGGTTGACTAACTGCGGGTACAGGAGTAGGGGATAGTATGGTTGTTTCTCCTTGAGCAAATATAGAAATTGCAGAAACCAAGAAGAGTATTAAGGTTTGGGTTAGTCGCATTGTATGGATTATTTTTTTGAAGAACAAAGATACATTCTAAAACAAAAAAAACAGGTAATAAATTATAAAAAACCTACTAAAACAGCGAAAATAGTCTTTAGGCGGGTTCTTTTGCTAGTTTTTGATGCCTAAAGTTTCATTTCGGCTTTTAGTTTGTCCAAATTTCGGATGAGTAATCGTTTACGATTAAAGGTAAATAGATTTTGGTTCCTCAAATCATTTAATACAGTCGTAACCGTTTGTCGGGAAGTGGCCGTTAAATTGGCTATTTCTTGATGTGTAAAGAAGGGTTTGACTAAAATTTCATATCCAATTCTTTTCCCTTTTTTGTCCGCAAGGTCTAACAAAAAATCAATGACCCGACTTCTAGAATCCTTAAAAACCAGAGATTCAAGTCTTTTTTCCATTTCTAGCACACGAGACCCCATTATTTTTAGCAAAAAAGCTTGTAGATCGTTCCGATCTTTTAGGAGTCCCTTCATGTCTGACTTGGACATGGAGCAAAGTGTGGTCGGTTCTAGTGCTTGCGCAAAATCTCTTCTTTTTTCTTCTCCGGCGATTGCCAACTCCCCAAAAACTTCCCCTTTGCTGATGACGGCTTTTAAAATCTCCTTATCTCCATTGCCATAGGAACCAATCTTAACTCGACCAGAAGTAATATAAAAAAGCATATCAGACTTATCTTTCGGGATATAAATGAACTCGCCTTTTTTGAAAGTCTTATGTCCAAAATTCGCTTCCTTAGCTGCAAACTTGTTCGGGCAAAAAATACCCGACAAATCAATATTTTCTAAAAACCAAAATACATTTTTGCCTTCCATTGCTTTGTTTTTAATACGATGGTTGCTTTTTTTGAATCCCATTGAAACAAATCCTTCACCATCGGGTCATATTTAAAGACAATTCTCCATTAATATTGTTGCTCTAGCGTTCTTTTTGAGTAAATAGTCTTTTGAGTTACATTTACTGGATTTGGTTTGGTTTATTGCTGAGTTGATCTAATAATCTCTAGCCACTAACAACTAACAATTAAATACTATCTTTGCCACAATGATATATTTAGAAGCCATACATATTACTAAGACTTATGGAGAAAAAGTCTTATTTGAAGACTTGAACTTTACAATCAGTCAAGGTCAAAAAATCGCCTTTGTTGCTCAGAATGGAACAGGGAAAACTTCGCTCTTTAAGATCTTATGCGGAGAGGAGCAGTCGGAGGGTTATGATTCTAAATTGCTGATTAATAAAGGGGTAAGACTAGGTGTCTTGACACAAGAACCCAAGTTCGACCCCGAAATGACCGTCTTAGAGGCTGCATTATCAGGAGATATTCCCGAATTGAAGGCAGTGACCGCTTACGAAAAAGCATTGCTTAATCTGGAAGATTCAGAGACTTTGAAAAAAGCAACAGAAGCAATGGACGAGCACAAGGCTTGGGATATCGATAGTCAGCTTAAAGAAATTCTTTTCAAACTAAATTTAGAAGACCTAGATGCCAAAATGGGCACCTTGTCTGGTGGGCAACTCAAGCGAGTGGCATTGGCAAATCTAATTGTACAAGATGCAGATTTTTTAATTATTGATGAACCGACTAACCATCTGGATATTGACATGATTGAGTGGTTAGAGGCGTATTTGTCTAAACCATCCATTACCTTGTTGATGGTGACGCATGATCGGTATTTTTTGGATAGAGTGTGTACCACTATCTTGGAGTTAGAAGGGGGTAAATTGCATAAACACAAAGGGGGGTATGGCGTATATCTCGAAAACAAAGCAATACGGGAAGAAGTGAATGCTTCTGGCTTAGACAGAGATAAAAAATTACTAAAAAAAGAATTAAATTGGTTGCGCCGTCAGCCCAAAGCAAGAAGCACAAAAGCAAAATCCCGAATTGATGGATTTTATGAATTAAAAGAGAAAACGGAACAAGATAATCAACCCATTGATATTAAAATTTCCGTAAAGGTCGAAAGATTGGGAACTAAGATTTTAGAAATAGAATACATCTCCAAAAAATATGGCGAGAAAGTCCTAATAAAAGATTTTCATTACAAGTTTAAGAAAGGGGAAAAGGTTGGAATCGTGGGACCCAATGGAATCGGAAAATCCACATTCATTAAGCTCATTACTGGAAATATAAAACCGGATAGTGGAAAAGTGGTCGTCGGTGTGAATACTAAATTTGGCTATTACTCCCAAGATGGTATTCAGTTAGATGAAGATAAAAGGGTGATTGATGTGGTGCGATCTATTGCTGATTTTATTCCGATGTCTAATGGTCGGGATTTATCTGCGGAGCAGCTTTTAGAGCGTTTTAATTTTTCTCGAAATCACCAACAAGTCTATGTTTCACAATTAAGTGGAGGAGAATTACGGCGGCTATATTTGATGACGGTTTTGATGAAAAATCCGAATTTTTTAATTTTGGATGAACCGACTAATGACCTAGATATTCTAACCTTAAATATTTTGGAGGAGTTTCTGCACCAATACACGGGGTGTGTGGTGGTGGTGACGCATGACAGATATTTCATGGATAAGATTGTTGATCATTTATTTATTTTTGAAGGCGAAGGAAAGATTAAAGATTTTAATGGTACCTATTCGGAGTATAGAGATCAAAAAGTGGCAAAGAAAAAATCTACACCTACCACTAAAACGGTCAAAGAAGCACCCGCGTTATCATACGAAGCCCAAAAGCGTATTAAGAATCTGGAAAGAGATATTGAAAAACTTCATGTGAAAAAGAAGCTGCTTGCCGCAAAGTTTTACAACGGAGATTTAGGCCAAGATGCAATTGCAGAACTTTCAAAAGAACTCGAAGCTTTAAAGGAAAAGATAGAGAAAAAAGAAATGGCATGGATGGAGTTATTGGAGGACTAAGCAGTCGCTCATGAGTGGGTGTCGATAACCAGCGGTATGGATTGTTTAGCATACAACCAGTGGTGAATTTCCAGGCTTTGGTCTAGAACAAACGATACTTTCCAAAAGAAAAAACTTTTGAAAAGTTCGACGGGTAGATTCAAACTAATCAAGTCTTCAAAAGTAAAAAGCCCTTTGTTTCTACCGAAACAAAGGGCTTTTAGCATTCAATTAAAAACTTATTTTTTCAAAATCTCCGCATATCGTTTCGCATCTCCCAAGATTTCGATTGCGACTTGCACCTCCTCATCATTTCTCAAAGACATTCTAATACGGCCTTCTACATTCGCAATTCGTGATGCTACTTCTTTTTCAATTTCACTCAAGATGACGTCCTTATTTTGCGTAAGCTCCTGAGCCTTTTTTTGTTCAATATCGGATAACATTGATTCAATTTGTTGATTAAAACTATTCGACAATTTTTCCTTTGCGCCCTTCTCTTTTAATTCATTTAGAAGCGTTTCACTTTCTGTATTGTAGTGAAATTTTTGGCTATTTAGATAAGTCGTGAAACGGTTAAAATCAGTGAAGTGAAATAACTCTAAAGAATCAACAGCCTTTTCTTTCTTCATTAAGTCCGTCACAAAATTAAAAATCATAAATTGCTTATTCAACGCTTTCAATAGCGGCGCATCGGTCTTAGCTTCCAATTTAATATCTGGTGAAATTCCTCCACCATCCAATACGGGGCGGCCATTTTTTGTGTAGAACACGGCTCTGTCTTCATCTGCTACATGAATGGGCTCCCCATTATCATCATAGTCCACATTTTGAATACATCTTTTGCTAGGAATATAATATTTCGCTGTAGTTAATTTGACTTTAGAATTATAACCTAAATCTTTTGTGTTTTGAACCAATCCCTTACCATAAGTGCGCTGCCCAATGACAACTCCTCTATCCAAATCTTGAATCGTTCCCGAAACAATTTCGGAAGCAGACGCAGAGTTCTTATTTGTTAAAATAGCCAGTGGTATATCCAAATCAACAGGATTACCACGTGTCATGTATGTTCTATCCCATTCGATGACTTTCCCTTTTGTGGTAACCACTAGCTCATCAGCAGGCTCAAAGATATTAACAATATCAACCGCCTCCATTAAGAGTCCGCCTCCATTTCCACGCAAGTCTAAAATCAATCCCTTTAAATTTGGATTTTGAGATTTTAAATCCTTAAATTCTTTTTTAATATTAGCGGCAGCATTCCTAGAGAAAACGGATAAAGAGATATATCCTATGTCATTCTTCAACAATCCTGAATATGGCACATTGTTGACATCGACATCTTCACGCTTGACTGTTAGGCGCTTAGATTGTCCGCTAGTATTTTTAATTGTTAAATTAAAACTAGTACCCGGCGAACCTTGAAAAACGCTCAATAAATCTTCTGCACTCCGACCTTCAGTCGATTGACCTTCGACTTTGATAATGACATCGCCAGGTACAATACCTACTTTGTCTGCAGGTCCTGATTTTGTAACAGAGGTAATTAACAGCTGGTCGCCATGCTCTTTCACTTCTGCTCCGATACCATGAAATTTACCCTCCGTATAGTAGCGATAATCTTCAATATCGGTTTCCGAAATATAGTTCGTATAAGGGTCTAAAGAGGCCAACATTGCATCCACTCCTTTTTTCATTAACTCAGAAGGATCCAAATCGTCCACATAGTAGGTGTTTACCTCCTTGTATAGGTTCGTGAAAATCTCTAAATTTTTAGCAATTTCGTAATATTTGCCCTCGTCGGAGCTGAAGCTAGCCAAAAGAAAAAATCCCCCGACTACTGCTAGATACTTAAAACGCAATAGTTTTGTCATCTTTGATAGATGTTTTGCTCGAAACAATCACTTGGTTCAAGGTAGTTTATAATAGTATGTGCGCTTGCGCAAACAAGCCATTTGGGGGAATAATGCTGTTAGAAATCTAAACGAACACTTTAAAAGTTCTGTTGCCTAACATCAATACTAACTCCTTCTGCAAATTTCAAACCATAGCAAAAATAACTTATTTGAAAAATCCAGCATGTTTACCCCAGTAATACCCGAAAATATTGCAAAATTAACTTTTTATCGAATATTTAGCTTGCGCAAAAATAGTCGTTTAAAATTTCAAAACAGATTTTTTTCCTTTAAATTCGCTTTTAATATAGCCCAAAATAGGCTTTAAAGGGATTACTTGAACATTGAGCGGGCAAAGTCGTACTAGAATCTGGCACATTTCGGGTGAAAACCTAAATAAATTGGGCGTTTTGTCCTTAAAAATATTACCTTTGTGTCACTTTTTTAACTTTTGGGGTACCTTTTTTTTGGGTACGACACATAAAACAGTCTAAATTAATATAGACAATGGCAGCAATAACAAGAATTAGACAGTACTTTTGGCTATTAGTAGTCATGATGGTTTTGGGACTCGTAGGCTTCATCTTTATGGATAGTAGCGGTCAGCCTTCTAACGGACCGAATACAGTCGGTGTCGTTAATGGGAAGGAAATAGGTTGGACTGAATTTCAGAAAGCAGAAAACGCATTATACCCAAACTCTACTGGTAACTATCTTGCACAACGTTCTTCTATCTGGAATTACTTCATGGAAGAGGCGATTGTGTCTGCCGAAGCTGAAAAACTTGGTTTAGGGGTATCCAATAAAGAACTTACTATCTTACAATTCGGGGAGAATGGTAAGTTTCATAGTGAAGTCATCAAGACCCGTAATACAGACCAACAAACAAGACGGCTCAACCAAGCTGAGCTGGATACGATCAAAATGATTCTGTTGAATCCTGATCGGAATCTACCTCCAGATTATAATCGTTTTTGGACTTTTCAGCAAAAAGAAATCGTAAAAAGTAGATTGCAGAATAAAATGGCTGCTTTAGTCGGAAAAGCGGCTTTTACGCCTACTTGGATGGCTGAAGTCGTTGGTGAAAATCAAAATAAGAAAGCGAATGTAGCCTATGTGAAAGTTCCTTTCGGACAAATAGCCGATGATCAAGTGACATTGGTGGATGCTGATTATTTGAACTACATGCAAGACCGTAAAGCTACGTATTATAGAGACGAACCTTCTAGAAAATTAGCTTACGTGGTTTTTGATATCAAGCCTTCAGCGAAGGATAGTGCAGACATTGTGAAAACGATGAACTTGAAAAAACAAGCATTTCTATCCAGCACAAATGATAGTTCTTTTCTTGTAAAAGAACGGGCTCCATGGGATGAAGCTTATGTTTTAGAAGCAGCTTTGCCAAGAGTAATCTCCAATGATTTAATGACTTTGCCAGTAGGTTCTGTTGTTGGGCCTTATTTGAATAACGGCAATTATGCGATTACAAAAATTATTGACCGTCAGGCGGTTCCTGATTCTGTACGTTCAAGACACATCTTAATTAAGGCGCAGGATCAAGCCAGTTATTTTGCCGCCATGCAACAGATTGATAGCTTAAAAACATTGGTAGAAACAGGTGCGGCATCTTTTTCGGATTTGGCTAAGAAATTTGGGCAAGATGCTACTCAGACTAAAGGTGGAGACTTAGGGTATGTTGCCGCAAATACCATGGTCAAACCTTTTAATGATTTGATTTTCTTTAAGGCAAAAAAAGGTGAAATCAAAACAGTGGCCACCCAATTTGGGGTGCACCTTGTTGAAGTGACGGGTAAGAAATATACAAATAACTTGACGGGCGTGCAGATGGGAACCATCTCTAAACAGATCATTCCTAGTGTAGCTACACAAAATGCAATTGTGAATAATGCCAACCAGTTTATGCGTAATAATCAATCGCCAGAAGCGATGAAAGCGGCGGCAGAGGCTGATCCAAACTTGACCTATGTTGAATCAAAGCTAGTCAAGCAAAATGACTTCTTTGTGGATCAATTGGGCTCGAATCAGACTTCTCGTAAGTTTGTAAAATGGGCTTTTGACAAAAATACAAATACTGGATCGGTTAACCCTAATGTCTTTTTGTATAGAGCTCCTAGCGGTATCTTTGATGACAAAGCTGTGGTCGGAGGTTTGAAAGCTAAAGTAAAAGCGGGTATCCCGCCCGTAGAAGTGATGAAAGAGGAGCTAAAACCTTTAGTCATGAACCTCAAGAAAGGGGAGATGCTAACTAAAGCCATTGGAACGAGTGATTTGAATAGCATAGCCGCCAAGTATAACACAAAAGTAGATACTGCAAATAATGTCGCTTTCTCTTCTGGTTTTATTCCAGGGATTGGCAATGAACCAATGGTAGTGGGCACCATATTTAAAACTGCCCAGAATGCTACTTCAACACCTGTAGTAGGAAATGGAGGAGTCTTCGTCGTTTCACCCTTAAACATGGTTAAATCGAATATTCCTGCTAATGTTGATATGGTCAGAACACAACAAGACCGCACCTTTGTTTCTCAAGCTAAAAACTTTTTAATGCAAAGCTTAAAGAAGAAAGCTAAGGTCGAAGATAATCGTTCGATTTTCTTCTAAGCAACGAATACAAGATTAAAAGGGCAATGTCACAATGACATTGCCCTTTTTTTTGAGCAAATTTGGTATTCCCGTCGAATTCGTTGGAAGTGAAATGTGTGTCTAGAAAATCTGGTGACCTTGGGTGTGAGTAATTCCACTTTATGGGTCGTGAGCAATTCCACCCCCAAATTTGAATGAGATTTGTCCTTTTTATTAGGGACTTTACCAAATTTGACCCCGCCAGCGGGAGAAGTACGTTGCGTTCTGAGACATACGCTCTCTATTTGTCCTTGCTTTTAGCGTCTTCGCGTTATCCCACGCGTCTAGTTCTCAAACATAGCGCCTTCGCGTCTTCGCGGTTCCCGCACGCGTCTAGTAGCACCTTCGCGTCTTCGTGGTTACCGCACCATGTCCATGCCTCAAACATAGTGCCTTCCCTCTGCTACTTCTGCGTCCCTATTTTACTATCAATTTCTCTACTCAATTCGGGATAAGCTTCCTTGAAAAGTCGAAAACGTTTTCGACTTAATAGGAAAGGAATCTTACGACCAAAATGCCCTTTTGGCGCAAGCGTAAGAATCATTATCTTAACAAGGATTAAATTAATAGAACTAATAGAAGCGATACGCCCATATCCATATTGTACGTGCTTGAAGTAGTTGCTTACGAAAAAATGCTCCTCAAAAAATTCAACCCGTTTTAATTTCCAAAAGCTGAAAAATAAAAACAAAACACCGACTGTGAAAAACAAAACAGCAGCGATCTTAAAAGTAGTAGGGCTCAAAGAAAAAGACTCATACATCTGAGTGATTAGAGCAGAAATAGTAAAAGCACCAAAAAAAACCGTCCAAAAAAGAGGAAACATCAATTT
>CAYRVZ010000086.1:0-10323 GCA_964427815.1 uncultured Saprospiraceae bacterium
CTCGGGCAGTCTTTTCAATTCTATATCTAAAATCTCTTTCAGATTAGAATAGTAGGAAGTATTGGCGATTGGACTTTCGACTATTTGCTCCATATCGGTTATGCGTCTTTGCTTGCGCCAATAATCAATCGTTAAGCGATTGACAGAAGTAAACAAGTAGGATTTTACCTTTAACGGATCGACATTTTCTTTTTTTGTCCACAACTTCGCAAAGGCATCTTGGACGATGTCTTTCGCCAAGTTTCGGTCATTACAGCTTTTGGCTGCAAAGCGAAACAATCCATCTGCCCATAATGCTACAGCTTCGTTATATTGTTTTGTGGTCACAGGTAGTCTTGTTTGGTTGTAGGACGCTTCAAATTCCGTATAGTTACAGGATTATAACTCTTTTTCCTGTCTTTTTCAAGATAATCGTACATTGGAACAGCTAAAAGTGCTCTATACTCGTTATCTTAGCAGCAAATAACGCATCTATGAAATCTACTTTTTTAGCAATTTTCCTATTGTTTCATTTTGTATCGAGTATATCCGCCTTGGATGTCAGTGTCTATCCCGCCACTTTTTATGAAGATGGGCAAGGCTATGTGGAGATGCATTATTTTTTCGCAGCTTCTACGATTGGATGGAAGACTGTGGACGATAGCTTGATGAATGCTTCCGCAAAAGTGCAAATCACTTTTTCGCGGGGTGAAGTCGTGATGAAGTATGATAAGTACATCGTTCAAAGTCCAAATTTCAATAGTGCAGCTGACTTTAGAGATGTACAAAGGTATAGTTTGGAACCTGGAAAATATACGCTTAGTATTAAGATTGAAGACGAATCTAGGACAGGGAATGCCGTTAGTTTTAACACCCATGTTATGATTTTACCGCCCACAGGAGTCGCCATTTCCGACATTGTTTTATTAAGTGATCGCCGTCCTTCCAAAACGGATACTCCCTTTGATAAATATGGTTTTTATATGGAGGCAATGCCATTTAATTTCTTAACAAGTAATTCAGCTGGTTTTGATATTTATGCAGAAGTGTATCATGCAGATCAGCTAGCGAATGAAAATTATTCTTTAAGATTGCAATTCGAGACGATCTTAGAGGATGGATCAACGAAACCCTATCAAGGGATTATGAAGCAGCGAAAAGCCATGCCAAAAGATGTTGTTTTTTTGGAAATAGATGCAAAATATATGCCTTCTGGAGACTATAACGTTGTTTTGGAAGTACGGGATAATTCTGGAGAAGTGGTTGCTAGCAAATCAGTAGGGTTTCATCGAGATAATCCCCGTCTAAAAAAGACGACCACTATTGCAGATTTGAGCAAAGGGAAGGGAGATTTTATTGAGAAGCTTTCGCCAAAAGAATTGGATTATTATTTGACAGCATTGCAACCCACTTTGGATAGTCGGGCTTTAAGCGCGTTGCAGGCGTACTTTAAAAGTCACAACACAGATGGTAAAAAACAATTTTTGTATAGCCATTTTGTCAAACAGGATCCGATACACCCCGAGGATTCTTTTTATGCCTTTGCCACTTTAGCAAGGAAAGTGGATAAAATGTTTTATAGCGCATTTGGGGCAGGATTTGAGACGGATCGGGGGCAGATATTTATGCGGTATGGTCTGCCCAATGACCAAATAAAAGTGGAAGACGAACAATTTGCTTTGCCATATGAAATATGGGTGTATGAAGATTTACCGGCAAAAAAAGTTGGCTCTGGTCCGATAAAATTCTTATTTTATAACAGAGATCAGAGTGGTGAAAACTTCATCTTACTTCATTCCAATGCCCGAGGGGAACGCCGAAACCCTAGATGGAAAAGAGAACTATTCAGAAATGATTCGATGCCTGGTTTTGATTTTGGGGATGATAGAATGAGAGATGATGAAATTGAGGATGCTTTCAATGCACATCCCAATTCAAAGGCGATTCAGTACTTTCAGGATCTGTAAGTTTCCAATTGCTCCATCTAAGTATTTAACTGTACTTTCGTTCCTACTTGTTTTACCTTTTTCTTGCAAAAATTACCACTTAATAATTCGCTCATGCCATTGTTGTGCCTGATTTTGTATGGTTAATTGATACGTGCCTTTTGGCAAATGCTCAATATTTAATTGATGCCCTTTTTGCGAAAGCAGCAGACGTCCCGTATTATCATACAGGTAAAGCATGGTGCTCAAGTTTTCGTCTTGTGCAAAAGTAATATTAAATATTCCCGTGGATGGATTTGGGTGTACCGTAGGCGTATGTAGCTTGTTGATTTGAATGCTTACAATTCCGATAGGGTGTTTTGTGCCATCCATATCTTTTTGCGTAAGCCGATAATAAGAAATCCCTTCAAATGGATTTTTATCTAAAAGCGTATAGGTCTGTCGATTATTGGGAAAGACAAATTGTAGTTTGGACCAGGTTTGTCCATCCGTAGAACGTTCAATTTGGTAACCTTCATTGTGAATTTCAGCGCTGGTTTTCCATCTTAATACAACCGCATTATTTCGGACAGTTGCAGTAAAAGGGCTCAACATCGTTACGGGTAATATTTGTTGTGGAATGATGGATTTTTGAAATCCAGTCCCTGGTGAACCTACCCAGATAGTGGGATTTGGATTGGAGACCACTTCCATACATACAGCAAAAGGATAGGCCATTCCGTCATTGGCAGGCTGCCAAGAATTACCATTGTCCGTAGAGTATTGTACCCCTCTAGAAGAAGGATCAAATCCTCCAGCAGTAAAGGCACTAGAAGAGGCAGTATAAATGAGTGAAGGATTATTAGGGACAATTGCTACCGAACGCATAAAATCATCCGTTATCTTTTTTGTCCAAGTAATACCATTATTCGTACTTATCCATAAACCTTTTCCATCACCATAGACAGATACAAAAACATCTCCTTGATTATTAATTCTAATTTTTGATACGCCACTCCAATCTTTTGCAGCAAAGATGTTTTGGGTATTCCCCTGCATTGCGGTTGTTCCAGCTGTCGTCCATGTAGTGCCTCCGTCAGTAGATTTTACTAAACCAGATTCACCCCCTGCATAGACGATATTGCCATTAGTTGGATGTACAGCAGTAAAACGTAAACCACCATCCGCGAATACCTTTAACCAGGATTGACCATCATCAGTAGAACGGAATACGTCTCCATCAGAGGTAACGAATAAAGTCCGTGCATTGGGGGTGGAACTCGGATCAAGAGATAACCCAAGAATAACAGTGGGTGTATCTAGGTTGACAATTAAACCAGTTGTTTTTGACCATTGGTTCTTGTCCCCTGAACTAGTATTGCGCATCAAATAAGAAAATTCTCCCCAGCTGGGTTGCATGCTTGCCCACACTTTGGAGGAGACAGCTGGATCTACTAATACGGTAAATGTATTTCCTCCATAGCCTTCCCAAGCGCCAGTTAATTCTTCATTGGTCGGTTCGTTGCAACTATGCCAAGAGTTGCCGCCATCTGTCGTTGCCCAAAGACCAATATCATGATAGCCCAAATAGGCAACAGCTGGGTTTGCGGCACAAACGCTTAAATCCGTCATCGTTACATTGTCAAATCCTCTTGATTTCCAATCATTTCCAACGGGAGTCGTATATTGATTGGTGAAATGTGCACCCTCATCATCGGAAGAAAATACCCATTGGTTATTTGTCCAGTATATTTTATCTTGCGATAAATCAGCTCCTAATGTTTTTGCAATGCCATTAAAGCTGACGCTATAACTATGAAATAAATTAGATCCAGTTGTCCCAAAATTTTGATAACCTGTGTCCCAACCATCCACAATTGTATGCGTCCAAGTCCCACCATCATCTGTGGTCTTCCAGGTACCGGTGTGATCTTCATTAATCCAGGGGTAGGGTTCTCGTGGATCAATCAGCCGAACGGTGCCCGACGCACCAACTTTTGGCCAGATGACACCGCTATGATTGGCTTTAGCCGTCCAAGAGTCGCCTCCATTGGTGGAGACATAAAAAGAGCCATTCATGTTACTCCAGTAATATTCATTAGCGCAGTCGGCATTCATAGACGTAAAATAAACGGTACTCGGATTCTCCTTGTTGATGGCAAAATCCAGCACGTCGATAGTGATTCCATCCACAGGTGGAACAATATTGCTCCAATCAATGCCACCATTGGTGCTGCGAAAAACACTGGGTGGACCACAATTGAAGCGGCCATCCCCAGAAAGGGCATACACGATATCTTTATTGGTGGGATGGACTTCTAATTTTAATAATCTAAGGTCATTAGGCAACGTACTATTACTTACTTTGGTCCATAAAATACCATTATCATTCGTCATATATACAACGCCCAAAGTGGTGTCATAAAGTGGGTGATAAGTCGCGTAACCTCGATCTGGAAAGTCTCTACAAAATTCAATGTCTGTCACATAGCCATCTGGCATATTGGTCTTCGTTACCGTTGCACCATCCGTGCTTCTGTAGATCCCATCTTCTGTCCCAATAAAAAAGATATTACCATTTGTAGGATGAAAACCAATGCCGCTAACATGAGTATTGGTCAGGCCTTGATTGGCACCAATTACCGTCCATGAGGATCCCCCATCATTGGACAGGTACGCGCCACTCAAATCACTGCCAGCCAATACCGTACCGGTAGGTCCTGCCCCGATAGTGCTAAATGCACCACCCCCGCCTGGATTGGTATTCTCCCAGTTATGCGTTTGCCCGACCATTATTTGAGGTAGAAAAAAAGAAAATAGACAAAAAGAAAAAAGGAAAGAAATTGGGTTCATAATATTTATTTTATGGACGATGTAAGTAGTGCTGTGTAGGGTTATAACGATAGAAAAATAAATAACCCTAAATTAGAAAAGGCAAAATACCAAATTTTTGCAAGATTATGTGAAGAATTTCTATCCTAAATTCAATGTTTTTACGATTTTATCCAAATTAAGCATTGGTTGTTTGAATTAAGTCACAAACACCTTCGCGACTAGGTCTATGTCGCATGTGCCTCCTTCACGTCTTAACGCCTGCGCGATTCACCTATGTTTTTGTCATGATCTGTTCATCATTAACACAATATTCAAATCATTATATTTTTATTTTGCGTTAAAGTGATGTACATTAGCGTTAATTAAACAAAACCCATTGATTATGTTAAAGAAAATTTCCGCATTTTTAGTGCTCATTATTTTAATGACTGCCTGCAAAACAGTGCCCTTTACGGGTAGAAAACAGTTGAATTTTATGCCAAATTCACAATTGTTTCCGATGGCTTTCGCCCAATATGATAGTTTTTTGAAAGAAAATAAGCTTTCCTCTAATCGAAAAGATTCTGAGCGGATCAAGACGGTAGGAAAGAGAATAGTGGCAGCTACACAACGATATTTGGATGCCAATAATGCTAAAGATTATATGAAGGACTATAAATGGGAGTTTAACTTAGTCCACAATGAGCAAAAGAATGCTTGGTGTATGCCTGGCGGAAAAGTCGTATTTTATGATGGTATCCTTGATGTTTGCCAAAATGATGCGGGTATTGCCACAGTAATGGGGCATGAAATTGCTCACGCATTAGCTAATCATGGAGGCGAACGGATGAGCCAAGGTCTAGCGCAACAGCTTGGACAAATTGGGGTCATGGTGGCTACAAGTAAGAAAAGCGAGCAAGAACAAATGCTTTGGATGACTGCTTATGGACTAGGTTCTCAGGTAGGAGTTATGTTGCCTTTCGGCAGAAAACAAGAATCGGAATCAGACGAAATTGGTTTGTTATTGATGACCATAGCGGGTTATAATCCAGATGAGGCAGCTACTTTCTGGGGACGCATGGAGTCGATGAGCGGCGGAAAAGCTCCACCAGAAATCTTAAGCACACACCCTGCCAATAAAACAAGAATAGCTAATATCAAACGATTGATCCCAGAAGTAAGAAAGAAAGCGGCTAAGTATCAGTAATTTTAGACTCAAAAGCCCATCGGAGGAGCCGTTATTTTAAGTGCCCTTATTCGGGACTTTGAAGCTAAAAGAAATAACTAGCTTTTGAGTCTGATTCCTGTGTCATTTAGTTTAGCTCTTCAAAGGATTCAGCTTCAAAGTCTAAAATCTACTAAAAGAAATAACCGCGGTTTAGACAACTAGCCCAATAGCATGCCTGCCAAGGTGGCGGATAATAAGGAAGCTAACGAACCACCTATTAGTGCTTTGATTCCAAATTCAGACAAGGTCTTCCGTTGCCCCGGTGCCAAGGAACCAATACCGCCAATCTGAATGCCAATGGAGGCAAAATTGGCAAAACCACAAAGCATATAAGTAGCCATGACCACCGATTTATTGTACATCAGGTGGGTTTCGTTGGTCATATTTTTTAATTCGGCTAGCTGCATATAGCCGATGAATTCACTGGCGGCTAGCTTGATTCCGAGCAGTTGTCCCATCTGCGCAATGTCTTCTTGGGCAACCCCTATTAGCCACATCAAAGGGGCAAATAGATACCCAAGTATGAGTTCTAAAGATAATCCACTATAGGGCGTATTGGCCTGAATGATTCCCGTCAAATGTGTGACATCGCCTACCCAACCTAAAATGCCATTAATCATCGCAATAAAGGCAACAAAGACAAGCAACATCGCAGCAACATTGGCCGCTAATTTTAATCCTTCTGTGGTGCCATTGGCAATGGAATCTAGGATGTTACTTCCAATTTTTTCATTGGAGACATTTACGTTTGTATCGACTACTTCTGTTTCGGGAAAGAGCATCTTCGCAATAACAATAGCCCCTGGAGCTGCCATTACGGACGCCGCCAAAAGATGTTTGGCAAACTTCTGCCGCATCACAGGATCATCTCCTCCTAAAAATTGAATATAGGCAGCTAATACACCGCCAGCAACAGTCGCCATGCCACCGACCATAACCAATAATATTTCCGAACGGGTCATTTTCTCTAAATAGGGCTTAATCAACAATGGGGCTTCTGTCTGACCCAAAAAAATATTTCCGGCAACGGACAAAGACTCCGCCCCAGATATTTTTAACAATTTGGTCAACACTTTTGCCATTCCTTTTACTGCTACTTGAATAATGCCCAAATAAAATAATAAAGAAGTCAAGGCGGAAAAGAAAATAATCGTCGGTAACACTTGAAACATAAATATAAAACCAAAGGATTTAGTATTCATCAAATTACCTAATAAGAAAGTACTACCCGCTGTCGTGTAATCCAAAATATTGGTAAAAATCGTTCCAACAAAATCAAAAAACTTGCCTATAAAACTCAAATCAAACCGATATCTCCCTACATTAAAACCGATATCAGCGCCTTTCAAAATCCCCACGGCTAAGAATAATTGTGCCAGTAAACCATAAAGAACTGTTTTCCAATTAATGGATCGGCGATTAGAACTAAAAAGAAAAGCAATCCCTAATAGAACACTCATGCCTAAAATTCCCCTCCACACACTACTAAAAGAAAGACCCTGACTCGGTATTAGCTGTGTGGTCTCTTGAACTTCCTGTGCCTGAATGGTAAAAGTGAAAATCAGCCCCACTAAAATAAGTATCAATTTTCTCATTGGTTTCTTTTTTTGATTCTGCCTCAAATATAGGCATTTTTATTTGGTTTATTTACCGATGACTTCCATGTGTGTATAACATATTACCTTTATCATCAATACAAAGCTGTCGATTGGGAAACAATTGAACACCACCACGTTGAACACGACCGCAGGGAACAGCTATTTCAATTCTAAATGCTCTCCACAATATTTGCAATATTCTGCATCTGTATCATGTCCCTCTAAACTACAACTCATACAAGTTTGTGTGGTTATTTCGTGTGACTCCTTATCTCCTTTGACCAACTCGGCAGAGACGATCCCAGTAGGAACGGCTATGATGGCATAACCCATTATCATTACCACTGCGGCTAGAAATTGACCCAAACTAGTCGTAGGAGAAATATCCCCATAGCCCACAGTAGTCATGGTCACGATGGCCCAATAGATAGATCTAGGGATACTGTCAAAACCAGAATTGGCTGAGCCCTCGACTAAGTACATGATAGCACCCATGATATTGACCATCAAAAAAATGAAAAATACAAAAACAAATATCTTGTCTCGACTAGCCCTTAAAGCACTCATAATAACGGTGCCTTGATTCATAAAACCGACCATCTTGAATATCCGAAATACTCGGAGTAAACGCAATGCTCTGATGATCATCAAAGAATGTGCTCCTGTAAAGAAAATCCCAATATAAGAAGGTACAATCGCCAATAAGTCAATAATGCCATACAATGAAAAAACATATTTCATAGGCTTGTAGGAGCAATAGAGCCTCAATATGTATTCAAGTGTGAAAAATATAGTCAATATCCATTCAGTATAAAACAATACATCTGAGTACTTTCCAGCAATGGAGGCAACGCTTTCCACATTGACGGCAATAATACTCAGTACAATAAACACCAAGAGTACCACATCGAATAGCTTACCCATAGGCGTATCTGCTTCGAATATGATGGTGTGCAACTTGCGCTGTAAAGGGCTTAGCTTCCGTACGATTGGTTGAGTCATTTGAAAATTTATGTGCCAAAAGTACAATTAGAATTGTGATTTTTCAAGTTTTAATGTACTTATATTGACTTTATGATTTTTGTAAGTATTTTTATTTTGTTTACTTGGTTTTTTTCGTTTACCTTAGTCGTTAAAATATTACATGAATTCGTTCGAAACAGAAAGATTATGGTTACAGCCAGTTTGCTTGCAGGACGCTATATTTTATTTAGAATTGATGAATACCCCTAAATGGTTTCAGTATATAGGAGATCGAAACCTGCACTCGGTAGAAGACGCAGAGGCGTATATTCAGCATAAAATACTATCCATTTTTGAAGGAAAACAAGTGACGAATTATACGGTGATGCGAAAAATTGATAAAGTGAAAATTGGAAATTGTGGGCTTTATCATCGAGAAGGATTCGATGGGGTGGACATTGGTTTTGCTTTTTTGCCTGATTATGAGGGTAAGGGTTTTGCTTTTGAAGCGGCAAGTAAAGTGTTGCAGTTGGCTTTTGAAAATTTTGGGATAAATGCTGTCAGAGCATATACCACTGAAGATAATTTGGATTCTATTAAGTTGATCGAAAAACTAGGTTTGAAACGAGTCGGTAAGGTTAAGTTTAAAGAGGATAAAATTGAATTACTAAATTTTGTAATAGAGAAAGGAGATTGAAATGATTGTTTTTTACTTGCGTAAATGCCACGTATTGTTCATTTAATAGACACTAACTAAGCCCCTAAAAACCAATAAAAATACACAAAAACCAAAGGGATGACAAAAGCAAATGCATCAAACCGATCCAAAACCCCACCATGTCCAGGCATTAATTTGCCAGAGTCTTTGATACCTGCTCCACGCTTAAACATCGATTCTACCAAGTCTCCCAAAATACCTAAGCTGCATATTAGACCCATCACAAGCCAATCCATTCGGCTGTAGTTAGGTAGGTAGGCAGCAAGAAGTTGCGAGGTAAGTATAGTAGCTGCTATACCGCCTATCAGGCCTTCCCAAGTTTTTTTAGGGGAAATACTAGGAGCAAGTTTATGTTTTCCAAAAAAACTACCTGCAAAATAGGCTCCCGTATCATTTAACCAAACCATCAACAGTAAACCCAAAACCAATGACGGTTCATATGTGCCATGCCACCAAGCCAATACCACCAACAAAGCATAGGGTATTCCAATATAAAAAATACCAAAAACGGCATTTGCTAGATTAGTAGCTGCTTTTGAACTAGCCCTAGACAATTCTATTAGGTAGAAAAGCAATAGAAAGGGAACAATAGAAACAACGTAGTCTTGCAAACTCCATTCTAAGGGTATAGAAAGTTTTTTTGCGAAAGCGAATAATACCGGACTTGTGCCCAAAAGAATAGACAGTACTAGCCGAATATCGTCCATTCCTTCATAATGAATCATACGGAAAAATTCCACTAAACTCATCACGACAAGAAATAGAATCAAAACGGAAAAACTCCAACTGCCTCCAAAAATACCCAAAATCATAATTAGGGCAAAAATGAGTGCTGTAATAATTCTTTGTTTCATAAGAGACAGGATATGGGTACTATCTTACGCGCGTCGTTGCCAATAGTTTTCGGACAGCATACTTACCGCTTTTATGGACAGCTACAATAAAAAGACCACCAGTAATGGCAAGATTAGCCATGAAAAGTTCTAATTCTTCATGATATTCGATGCCATCCAATAACCAAAAAGGATGGGTAAAAATGGTCATCGGTATCCAATACAAAATCAATAAAATCGCACCAAAGCGGATTCTATACCCAAA
>CAYRVZ010000087.1:0-1558 GCA_964427815.1 uncultured Saprospiraceae bacterium
TTTCCTAAAAGGCTTTAAAGGACAGTATAAGTAATTATAGGAAGTCAAATTATGTACCCTTCTTTGAGAAAACGGATTTTTAAACCAAAAGGTACAACTTTATTGATAATAAGCCCTATTTATTGATAAATTCCCGAATTTCATTTGCATTTTTGGGTTCTAACTTTCCCGCTTGAATCAATCGTATTTGCCGTCTGCGTATGGCACTTTCGTGCAAACGGTTGTCTTCGTCGGTTATTGGCAGGACTTTAGGTACCTTTTGTGTTTTGCGATCATCATTCAATGCCACGAAGGTAAAATAAGCTCCATTCGACTTGCGCGTGTCTCCTCCTTTAAAATTGGAAGCGAAGACTTGCACATTCACTTCTACCGACGTGTTAAATGCCCGTGTCACCGTGGATTCGATGGTCACGACCTCCCCCAAAAGTATGGGTTTGTCAAACGAAACTAAATCAACGGACACCGTAACGACTAAGCTTTCGCAATGCTTTGCGGCACATATACTCGCGCTTATGTCCATCCAACGGAGTAAATTTCCGCCCATCAAATTCCCCAAAGGATTGGTATCATTAGGCATGACTAATTCAGTCATGATGGTTTTGGATTCTTTTGGGTTTTTACTTTTTATAGTCATTATTGGGTGATTTTTACTTGAAACACTTCCTCAAAATGCTTGATAAGGTGCTGCTTGACTTCATTTATATCAAATTCTTTGCCGATTTCTGCTGACAGGGAAGTGATGCGCTTATTGGGGTCAATTATTCCGCAAGGCACGATGTTATCAAATAGGCTCAAATCATTATTGACATTCAACGCAAATCCATGCATCGTAATCCAGCGACTCATGTGGACTCCTATTGCTGCGATTTTTTTATTGGGTTGCCCCAAAATCCAAACTCCAGTGAATTTTTCAATTCGTTCACCTTTAATCCCATATTCCGCCAATGTCCTGATGATGATTTCCTCAATAGCTCGAACATACCAATGAACATCTTCCTTGTGCAAGACTAAATCCAAAATTGGATAGCCGACGATTTGCCCAGGACTGTGATGCGTGATGTCACCTCCCCGATTGATCTTGTAATAATCGTATCCTTTTTGCGAAAGCTCATCTTGCGAAAGCAGTAAATGGTCAATAGAACCACTTTTCCCTAAAGTATATACGGGCGGATGCTCACATAGAATAAAGTACTGCTTTTCGTTGTAAATTTTCGCTAATTTATTGTCAGCCAATGACTTAAGCAAAGAAGTCTGATAATCCCAAGCTTCTTTATAGTCGATAACGCCTAAGTCTTGGATATAAATTTTACTCGTCTTTTCCATTGTCCTACAAACAATTTCAGGAAAGTAAAGTTTACAACTAGTGGCATTTGTCCTGCGGACGTTCAATTTGCCTTCGGCGTTCATTTTGTCCTGCGGACGTTCATTTTGTCCTGCGGACGTTCAATTTGCCTGCGGCGTTCATTTTGTCCTGCGGACGTTCAATTTGCCTGCGGCGTTCAATTTGTCCTGCGGACGTTCAATTTGCCTGCGGCGTTCATTTTGTCCTGCGGACGTT
>CAYRVZ010000087.1:1658-10243 GCA_964427815.1 uncultured Saprospiraceae bacterium
TTTGCCTGCGGCGTTCAATTTGTCCTGCGGACGTTCATTTTGTCCTGCGGACGTTTGTTATTCGAAATGGTGTATTTCTTAAGTAAAAAATTTGCCATCCTCAATTTCCTTATTAATCGTTATTTGTATCAAAAATAACCTATATTGTTAATATTCAATCAGTTACCTATTTCCTCTCCTGTCTAGGCTTGGATAACCCCAATTACATGGTGCCAAAATCAAACAAAAACCTATTATTTATTTTCTTTTTCCAATAGCTCTCCTTATCTTGCCCCTATTCAAACTTTTCAAAACTATCTAAATCTTTAATAATGAGAAAATTTTTACTTTTGGGGCTTTTTATGGCATTTAGCCTATCGATATTTGCCCAGATTGTACTCCAAGATTTTGGTGCCACAAACACTTGGACTTATACGGCTAGTCCAACCGCATTTAATACTGGGTCAGATATTTGGGATGTAGTTGCTGAAGAATGGTATGTTCGAGATTTAGCAAGCCCGAGTGGGACTACTACAGGGGCTTGGGGAACTCTTACCTTTGCATCAGTTGACGTAAGTGCATATGAAAATATTTCAATTTCGTTTGACTATGATGTAAATGGGTTTGACAATGGTGATGATGTAAAATATCAAGTGTTTCTTGATGGAATTGGACAGCCTGAGGTTCTGTTAGTTGATGGACATGCTGATTTGAATGTGGATGGTACGGAGACCATTGCTATTCCAAATGGAACTAGTGCGGTCTATATTGTTTTTTCTGTTAAACAAAATGGAGCATCAGATAATGCTCAATTTGATAATTTTCAGATTTTAGGTAGTCCACTCCCAATCACCCTAACCTCCTTCACAGCCACTCCAAGAGCCAACCAAGTATCCCTATCCTGGGAAACTGCCGCAGAAATCAACAACGACTACTTCACGATAGAGCGTTCTACGAATGGGCAGCGTTTTGAAGCTATTGGTACCGTCGCTGGTGCAGGCAATAGTGCGACGGCTCAAAACTATTCGTTTGCTGACAAGACACCGATGCGGGGTACTAATTACTACCGTCTAGCACAAACGGACTATGATGGACAATCAGAGACTTTTGATGTGGTCAGCGTGGACTTTAAAGGATCTGTCACGACGACTATTCGCCCGACTCAAGTGAAGGATATGATGACATTGAGCTTAGAGCCAATGGAGTCCGTAGGCCGTGTGACTATTTTTAATTTACTGGGACAGAAGATGTATGATGCGCCCATTCAAGCGGGTACTTCTCTAATGGAAATTGATGCGTCTAGCTTTACTCGTGGGCAGTATTTTGCTCATGTTGCTAGTGGTCAATTCATGGAGACGGTTCAGTTTTCTAAGCTGTAAGATTCAGTATAGTACTAGTAGCCAATTTAGCTGCTAAAGTAAAAGCACCTTCAAATTAATTTGAAGGTGCTTTTTTTTATGTTAACTTCTTCCGGGGGACTTAGGAGATTTGTCTGTTGTGATTCCACCCCCAAATTTGAATGGTACTAGCAATTCCATTTTTTGTTTATGGCCAAATTTGACCCCGCCAGCGGGGACATATACATTGCGTTCTGGTGCATACACCCTTCGATTTATTTTACCGCAAAATAATAGTTGAACTTTAACACCATTTTCAAAGGGGGTTTGGGGGATTATCATGTAGGAAGACAACTTTTATTTTGCGGGCTTTGCGAAAGCTGTTGTGACAATGTACTGCCTGTCGAATATGCTTATCACTGGTTTGATGCATTATACGAATAGTCAAAAAAAGATAGTACTTACAAATAAAAAGGGCTACCTAAAAAGGTAGCCCTATAACATCGGCGTTCTCTCATAACAGTCCTCAGTCAATACTAATATTTTAAATTCTTATAACTCTTGATGACCGCTTTAATACTACCCACAGACACAGGGGCTTTAATCATCATCGGGATGCGATTGGCATCATCACTGACCCATACTTTCATGCCCGAATCTCCTTTGAACACGGTTCCTTTGACAACTTCTGGCTCAAAAACTTTGGTCTTATAACGGCCCATTCCCGGTATCTTTTTATTGCTATTTTTACCTTTATAAGTCATCTTGAGATTAAATTCTTCTTTGTCGATAAAGAGACTCATGGGTACTTCTTCACCCACCTTCATATTATCAACATTAGCGGTTCTTAAGACATAGAGTAAAGATAAAACATCGCTGACACAATTTTCAATTTCAAAGTCTTCACCGTTATCTAGGTCAAAGTGATTCGTACCTCTCTGCACATTTACTTTTTTATTATCAATATCAAAGTCCACTTCTTCATACATATTATAATCTCCTTCTGAAATATCTCTGATACTATGCCTGGGAAGCAAAGTCAACTTATCCACTTCTGTTTCGTAATAATCGTCCACCTTAAAAAACCACTCATACCCACTATACGTTTTTCCTTTTGCCGTAAGGCGATAAGAATCTCCCTCTTCTTCCAATCTAAAAGTTACTTCTCCAGCCGACAGTTTTAAAGGAGGCAAACTGTAATACAACACATAGGTTAATTCTTCCCCATGCTTGAAGGGTTGTTCACTTGGAGCACATTGATTGAACTTACTTTCGTCAAAAGAGTCTCCAACATACTCCGTAGCCGGTATCGCCGCAGTCAATAAAAATATCATTGAAAAGAAAGATAATTTTAGCATGATTTTAGTTTTTGTTGTTGAGGATTTTTTTCAAATAAAACAGGCCAATCAGTCCTGGCAGTAATACATTGATTATCCACAGAAAAAACGTGCCAGATAATATACTTATTTCATTTACCCCATAGCTAGCCCATAGAAACAGGGCTATTTCACTTTTCATTAACAGCCCAAGCATGGCTGGAAGCGGAAAAAAGGCTTGAAAGAGGAAAATCGTAAAAATAACGGCTAGTTGGATTTGCCAATCAACCCCTATCCCAAAAAAGCGATTTAATAGGTAAAACTGCATCGAATAAATTCCTATTCTCAGCAGTGTTAATCCTGCGATGATGCCTATTTGGCGTAAGCTATATCGAAAATACCCCTTATGCACCCACTTACCTATCTTAGTCTGCTTGCGCAAAATATGTACAATTAGCCAATCATGAAATAGGGCAACCAACAATAAACCGATACCTACTAGTAGTAGGAGGTTCAACAACAAACTCGCCGAAATGTACCCATTCTCTAGCCATATCGAGTGAAAGGACAACGCCCCCCAGCCCAACCAAAAGATAATGACTGTCTGAATGTAACTCCCAAACGCAAGCGCCCAGATGCCTTTTGGACGATTGTGTGGTGAGAGTCCAAGCATTCTCCCGCCAAATTCTCCTAGTCGAGCGGGCGTAACCAAAGAAAGGGTCATACCCGAAAGGATAGCTTGGATAGCGGTAGGAGTATTTAAAAATTGAAAAGGACTGACCAAAAACCGCCATTTAATGGATTCGGTGAAGAGGTTGCCCAAAACTAAAACTAAAGCCGCAACCAAAAAAAGTGGAGAAGTCTCGCCCAAATGCCTCCGAAATTCCATCCACATGGCTACCCAATCTCCTTTTGCCCGAAGCTGAAAATAGAGAATGGCAAAAAAAAACACAAAAAAACCAAGCTTTGCAACCTTGGTTTGGAAAAATTTTGTCACTTTGCGGTAGTTATTCGGAATATTCATATCTATCTCAAAGATAGGCTACTATTGCAACTTATGCCCAATCGAGCCAAAGAAAAAAAACAAGTCAAAAGAATCCTTGGGATTGATCCAGGCACAAACGCCATGGGCTACGCAATCATCGATGCCAAAGGGGATGATATCAGGTTGATAAAAATAGGGGTCTTAAAAATTCCGAGTGGCTATGATCAAGCACTCAAACTAAAAAAAATATATCATCAGGTCGCCGAACTGATTACGGAATTTGGACCTGACGACATGGCGATAGAAGCCCCTTTCTTTGGAAAAAATGTGCAGTCAATGCTCAAGCTTGGACGTGCACAAGGGGTCGCCATCGTAGCCGCAATCAACAAAGCCATCAACGTCACTGAATATTCTCCAAAATCCATCAAGCAATCTGTCACTGGGAATGGGAATGCCTCCAAAGTGCAAGTAGCGGGCGTTCTCGGGCATATCCTAAAAGTACCGATGCCTTCGTCAGAAGATGCGACTGATGCTTTAGGAGCGGCAGTCTGTCATCACTTTAAAGGAGGGCGCAGCGGTGGTAATAAATCATATTCTGGCTGGGCAGATTTTGCCAAGCAGAATGTAAAAAGGACTAAGAAATAAAGCTAACAGGGCGTTGCTGCAACCTTCTACCCTTCCTGCAAAGGTTCTACACATCTGGCACCTATTTAAAGATGATAAAAATTTGCTATATTTGCCAAACAAAACGACTACTTGGGATTTCTTAGACCATTTTCCCGTAAGGGGCCACCAACACTAATTATAATGAAACCATACCTAAAACTCATCACCCTCTTTATGCTTATTTTTAGCGTAAGCAGCTATGCACAGGAAGAGGAGAAGCCCAAAAAACCTACGGTACAGGTGGGTGGAGCTTTACGATTTAACTACAATCTCTCTTCGTGGAAGAAAGACCAAATAAAAAGAGGCGGAGATTTTGGATTTGATGTCTTTCGGATCAATGTCAAGGCCGCTCATAAAAATTTAAAATTGAATGCGGACTATCGGTTTTATTCAGCAGGTTTTGGAGGCGGCATGCTCAAACAAGGATGGGTCGCTTATGAATTCAAGAATAAAAAGGATGAAATTCAAGTGGGTTTGACGCAAGTGCCTTTTGGTATCACTCAATACAATTCACACAGTTGGTTTTTTAGTATTAATTATTATTTGGGCTTGGAAGATGACCATGACATGGGTGTCAAATATATGCACCGAGGTAAGCAATGGGATTTTGATCTTGCCTTTTTTAAGAATGCGGAAGAGCTTCGATTTGGAAATAATTCGGACGTCTCAGATAGCCGTTACTCGTATGATGTGGGATCTATTAGTTCCATAAATGGAAAAATATTTCGCAACAAGGAAGTCAATCAACTGAATGGAAGAGTACTCTATAAGATTGGGAAATATCAAAAAATAGGGCTCTCCGCTCAATATGGTGGCTTGTATAACCTGGACACCAAAAAAACAGGTACACAGTATGCTTTTGCGGGCCATTATGAACTGAGTGCTGGGCGAGTAAAAATAAAAGCACAAACTACCCACTATAATAACAATCCAGAAAACCCATCAGGACATGCCACGAACGTCATCGCCATGACGGCCTATGGCGCGCCCTACTTGGTTGCTTCTTCTGGTCTCGTTTCTACATTTGGGATCGCCTATTCCCTGCCAGTAAAATGGGGGATTATTTCCAGTTTACAATTTTATAATGACTTTGGTTATTTAAATAAAACTGATAAAAGTTTTGAAAATTCCATGATGAATGTTGCGGGTGTATTAGTAACTGCTGGCAATGTTTATACCTACATCGACTTCGCTTCTGGTAAAAATCAGCCCTGGCTTGGAAGTGTCTGGACGCAAGCGCTTGCACATGGCACTCCAAATGAAAAATGGGAAACTAGATTTAATATTAACCTTGGCTATTACTTTTAAACTATGAAAAAGATTCTCTATTTACTGGCCTTAGTACTATTTTTTGTTTTGGCTTACATGGCTTATGATTTTTATAGCTTTACAAGCGAACGAAATAAAGCAGTTCAAACCAAAGGGCTCGAAACCTCCTTACATTTGCGCAAGCAAGTAAATGATATTCTGACCAAAATAGCTACGGAAGGGGAAAGACTTGCCCAATTATTTGGGAGTAATGATTTCACTCCCGAAGAAATTGAGAAGATAATCAAAAATAGTGCGCTTTCGATTCAAGAAATACAAGGCGTAACGGCTTGTTATGAACCCAATGCTTTTTCTTCCTCAAAACGATTATACTGCCCTTATTATGACAAGGGATCTCGAAGTTATATCCAAGTAGAAGACTCCTATGATTATACCGTAATAGGAAAAGGAACGGCTTGGTACACGGGTGTTAGAGATAATGGAGCTAAGTGGGTAGAGCCTTATTTTGCCAAAGCTGCGCAGGATTGGTACGTGGATTATGGTATTCCCTTTTACTTTAATAATGGTCCAAAAAAAGGGAAGATAAGAGGTACAATTACGATGAGCTTTGTTTGTAGTGGTTTCAATGAATTGGTCCATAATATGAGTTTGGGCAAAACGGGTTTTGGGGTCATCACTTCTCCTGGAGGAACTTTTTTGGCGCACCCAACCGATGAATACATCGGCACGACTCATATTGATTCGATCATCAAAAAAGAAACAGATCCCAATCTAGCCGCTTCCTTCGAGTCTATATCAAAAGGCGAAACGGGTTCTACTTCCTTTTTGGATAAAAAGACTGGCGAAAAAATCCTCTTCTATTTTGATAAAATTCCCATTTCAGATTGGGGCGTTGGTTTATTATTTTACAAAAAAGACCTATTAGGAGATGCTACTCAGCTCAACCATCGATACATAAAAATAGCTTTAGTGTTCTCTGCTTTTTTATTAATATTAATAGCCATTTATTTTAATAAAGACTTTTTAGATAAGCGTGAGATTTGGATTTTGAGCTTGCTAGCGAGTACCCTGTTAGTTGCCAACATTGTCTTGATAGCTTATTTGCAACACAATACCATCCAACCACACCCTGAGCATGAGAGCCCGCCTATCACCTCTATGGCCGTACTGAATAGCTTTGTCAACAAACAACATCATCGCGCTGACGAATTAAAAATAGTAAAAAGCAGACCCGTACCTACTGGTATCTATGTCCAGCGAATGGAATTTGAGGATAGTTACAATCTAAATGTAGGGGGAACGATTTGGCAAAAATATCCTTCTGAAATAGCAGACAGTGTAAAAATCGGGTTCTCATTACCCCAGATATCGCCTTTTGCGGAAGCCTCGTACATCGAAGAAACTTACCGCAAAAAAATAGCATCCAAAGAGGGAGAACAAGGTTATTTACTAGTAGGCTGGGACTTTCGGGTTACATTACGGTTGGATTTTGAGTATTCCAATTTTCCGTTGGACAAACACCACATCAGCATAAAAATATTGCCTTTAGACAATAATGACCACTTGGTATTCACTCCAGATTTAATGAGTTATAATTATACGAATCCTTCTAAAAAAAGTGGTTTGAATAAAAAAATCAAGATTTCGGGCAGTGAGGTGTTAGAAAGTTATTTCAATTATTCGATTGAAAGCTATGATGTGAATTTTGGATACAACTCCAAGGAGATGTTTGAGAAGGTGCCCGTATTGCATTACAATGTGCAGTTACGCAGAATGTTATTAAATGCTTTTATCACCTACTTAATCCCTATTGCAGTGGTCTTATTGATGTTATTCTTTCTGATAAACACCACGACCAAATCAGAAGAATCACAGGGCATCATCGAAAGTATGGCTGCCTTTGCCTTTGTATTGGTTTTCTCTCATATCGATATGCGCAAAGAGATTGTAACGGCCGATCTCATCTATATTGAGTTCTTTTATTTTGCGACGTACTTATTGATTGTTTGGACAACCTTCAACCTCCTTACGTATGCCAAGGCGAAACACTCGATCTTTGACTTCTATGATAACCTCATTTCAAAAGCCACCTTTTTTCCCATTTTTTATATCCTCATATTGTTCATAACTTTGTATAAGTTTTATTGAGGCATCCAACTAGTTCAGAGCGAAAACTCTACTAAGGAAAAAATCAACTTCTTTTTATCTCTAAAACAAAATAATGTCGTTAAAACTAATAACTGAAGACCAAGCATCATCCTATTAGATGGTCTATATTATGGAGCAGATAAAATTGGATTGTATAATTCGCATTTGACCTCCTACGAATTTGGTTTGCTCATTGTCGATGGAAACTTAAAAGTAAATGGTGAAATACAATACGACAGAGGTATTCCCATTCTTCATGTTACTGGAGAGATTAATGCCACGAATGCCAATCATCCTTTATGGAAACCGTAAAAGTTAAAAAATTACCTGCGTGTTGGATGAAGAAAAATCGATTTTAAGTATGTTACCTATCGCTTTCGCAAAAAAATCTCTATGTTCTATTTCTTTACTCATCTGGTCAATTAAAGCTTCTATTTGTACGCTTTGTTTGGACAGGTTAAATAAATAAAGTATCTTTAAGTTTTATAAATACAAAAAGACAAATATGAAATTTTTATTAACCGCTTTCCTCCTTTTCATCGGAGCTATTACAATTACTGCTCAATCTGTAAAACACCCAAAATGGGCTTCCAAAGTGAAGATAATCTCTAAAGACAGGACGGTGACAAAAGGTTTTTTGCATAGTGTCACCGATAGCAGTATTACACTCACAAATACGTCTTCTTATGATGAATTTTTAGGAGGCAATCAAGAAACAACTGTCTATCTAAATTAAAACGGATCAATAAAGGGGCTATGTTTCCTTCCTTGGCAATCAGCTCCTACTAGACCATTAAATGCTACAATACCTTTGAGTGTGTAAAAAAAGCAACATGTCTAAATACATCATCGCCATTGACCAAGGGACCACAAGTTCTCGTTCTG
>CAYRVZ010000088.1:0-10208 GCA_964427815.1 uncultured Saprospiraceae bacterium
ACCCTTAATGCCCTTAATGGTAAAAAAAACTGCTTTTGCGCCCCCATCTCTTAATAATCTCTTAAAACAACCACTTAGTCACATCTCCACAAGCGTCACTCCAACCCCCCCCAACTCGTCCTCTGGGTGATAAACCCGCGTCAACATTGAGCCATATTCCTTTAGTTTTTGCTTAGTCGCTTTACGCAAAGCCCCCGTCCCTTTTCCATGAAGTATTTTCAATATAGGGGTATCATTCAAAATGGCCTTATCTACAAACTTTTCCAATGTAAATAGTGCCTCATGAATCGCCATTCCACGTAAATCTATTTTTGATTCGAAGCTACCATCACTTGCTGCCAAGTTCTTTCTTGACAAATTCAACTTCGGCATTTCGTTGCTTGAAACGGCAATTAAATCAGCAGCTTTAGCAGTTACTTGCATCTCCCCAATTAGTAATACTACTTTCTTCCCACGCAATTCTTGGATAATACCGACTGCACCACTAGTTCTAAATTTTGCGGAACCTCCAATGACCAATTTTACAATTTCCTTCTGCGTTTCTGGTGCTTTAAATATCTCTTCATTTAACTGCCCCACTTCAGCAGCAATTTGCTTTCTTTCTTCCTTTATTTTTTTTGCAATCTCTTTAGCCTTCTCGATATTTTTTTCTTCTCTGAGTTGTCGAATTAAGCTTTGCATTTCACGGTTCGCCTTTCCGGCATCCTGTAATTCTTTTTCTTTTGCGTCCAATTTTATTTTCCTGTGTTTAAAATCCAACTCCCCTTTCATGTGGCTGTAGGATTTAACCAGTCGATCAATTTCTCTTTCCTTCTCCAAAAGAGTAGTTAGTTTCAGTTCCACTTCTAATTTATCCCGTTGCAGGGCAATCAGCAATTCATCCGTTTCCCGTTCTTTTTTACCCGTTCTTTTTCTAGCATATTTCAGTATTTCAGCACTCAAACCACTCTTTTCAGCGATTTCAAAAGCATAAGAACTACCTGGACGACCTATTTTTAGCTGATAAGTAGGAGTTAAATGCTCCTTGTCGAAAACCATCGCTCCATTTAAGATACCCTTTGTTCGGAAGGCAAAAATCTTCAAATTAGGATAATGCGTCGTAATAACCCCCATAACTTTTTTCTGGTTGAAGGCTCGAAGTAAGGATTCGGCTATTGCTCCTCCAATTTTCGGATCGGTGCCAGAGCCAAATTCATCAATTAAAACAAGGGTTTTATTATTTGCCTTTCGGATAAAATTATCCATATTGCGTAATCGAGAACTATAAGTACTCAAATCATCTTCAATGGATTGTTGGTCTCCGATATCTGCAAAAACATTATCGAAAAGCCCAAATTCTGATTCCTTATCCACTGGTACTAATAACGCCGATTGAACCATCAACTGCAATAAGCCCACAGCCTTCATCGTAATCGACTTTCCACCTGCATTTGGACCTGAAATGACCAAAATCCGGTTTTGACCATGCAGCGCCATATCAAAAGAAACGGTCACCTTACTTTCCTGTTTGTTTTTCAAAAATAATAATGGATGCAATCCTTCTATAATCCCTAGATGTGGCTTGCTTAATAGATTAGGTTTGATAGCGTTCATATTCAAAGCAATTGCTGCCTTCGCCTGGATGACATCAAACCGAATTAATAACCTCTGATAAGTATAAATATCTGGAATTATTTTGCGTAAACGAGCACTTAATGCCTCTAACAAACGATAGATTTCTTGCTTTCTCTGTGCCATTAAATCCGCCAAATCATTATTGATTATAATCACAGATTCCGGCTCAATATAAACCGTTCGACCCGTTGTCGACTCATCATGGATAATGCCTCGTACTTTTCTTTTATACTCAGCAGGAATAGCCAATACTCTTCGTCCGTTTCGGACACTTTCCACGGTGTCGGCTAGATATCCTTGTTTTCTTTGCGCGGCGATTTCTGTACGAAAAGCTCTTGCCAATGCTAACTCTTTTGCTTCCTTTTTGTGGTGAATAACCAATAATTCGGGAGACGCATTAGATTTTATAAGTCCCTCATTATCAATAACTTTTTCTATATCTATTAATAATTCTAAATCAAAAGTAATTCCCTCCAACATTTTCCACAGGACTTTATATTCGTACTGCTGGTCTTTCTTAAAATATTTAATAATAGTATGAAACACACGAAGGGTATTCGTAATTTTCTGAAAAGCCTCCAATGACAATACATAAGATTCTATTTTCAACATTTCCAAATCTTCATCCGCTAATTGATAGCTTGACATCGGCAATAATTGGTTCTGCTCCATACCCAATTTATACGCTTCTACTTCATTCAATCCTGCCTGAATACTGAGATGATTATTGGAAGGTACTATGCGCAAACAAAAAGCTTTTCCAGCTTCGCCGTAACATTTTTGCGCAAGCAACTCACGAAGCTTATCAAATCCAAGTTTTTCAAATAAATCCGCCGGGTCAAAATTCATATCTTTTCTTTTCAGATGTAAAGTTGCGAATAAAAATGGAATAGTAGGACATGGATTGAATATTTGCTTTATCCTATAGATTTCTCATTGGGTTTGTATATACTAATGTTGAAAGGTAGAAGTAACTCATTCAATTTATACCCCAATTTGGGTAATCTTTCAAGCTACTGGTTAAAAAAGCTTTCTATTCCTTGAAATAGAGAACTATTAGACCTAATTTTACAGCAACAATTAACAATCCGCATTCCCAACCACCGGTTTGAACTTGAGAAACACAAACCATGAACGATCAATCACTTTTTGTGCTAGAGCACCAAAGTTTTCTGCTTTGGGCTAGACGGTCATTGCTTGACTCGATTTCGACTCAACCTATCTATTTTTGCATCTCCATTGACTTTGTCAACGGTAATTTTGTGTCTGCGGACCCATCCACATTTAAACTTGTGAACACATGAAAGTTTTTACCTTTTCAGCTAAGGCTATTCTCACTAGCTTCTGTTTAGTCCTTTTCTACTCTTCTACAATTGCACAACATATCAACGAATTCCATTATGATAATGCTGGGGGGGATGTTGGTGAGTTTGTAGAAGTATTTATTCCAAATCCTCAGCCTACCGACTTGAGTCAATATATGATTACGTTATATAATGGTTCGACTGGTAACAGTTATAATTCTATAACTTTGGATGATGTGGCTATTAATGCTACAGCGGGGAGTAATGGGACTTATTATGTTTGGTCGTCTATTAGCATTCAAAATGGTGCTCCAGATGGTCTATCGTTAAGTGGCCCTAGTGGTTTAATTGAATTTTTGAGCTATGAAGGAACATTCACAGCCAATAATGGAGCTGCAAGCGGTGTTGCAAGTACCGATGTCGGTGTAGATGAACAACCCGCCCCCGCACAAGGCGGCTCAATTGCTTTTAACGGTTCCACTTGGCAGTTAGTGACCGATGACACTCCTGGTGCAGAGAACTTCCCACCGGCACCAGTTTGTGCCATTACGGCGATAACCGTAAGTAATATCTCTATCTGTAATGATGGAGGAACACCTACTAATCCTAGTGACGATACCTTTACGTATGACGTTACAGTGGAATATACGAATCCCCCAACTATAGGTTCTTTGTCTTTTTGGCTAAAGGATGCTAGTGGTGCAATCATAGGATCGTCCGTTGCAAATTTCGATCCTGCACTGAATAGTTATACTTTTATGGGACTTTCTGCTTCTACGGTTGACCTTACGGACAAAACACTAACTGCAGAAGCTCAATTTGGAGCTCAAAATAGTTGTTCTTTTACTAATCCAAATGCGGGGATGGCTCCGGCCTCTTGTTCTTTAGCTCCTTGTACAATTACAAGTGTATCCATATCCAATATTGGACCTTGTAATGACAATGGAACCAATGACCCATTAGACGATACGTTCACATACGATATTACTGTTGAATATTCTAGCCCTCCGTCTTCAGGTAATTTACTCACAAGGCTTTATGACGCTAATGGTGCTCAGATAGCAGCTCATCCGCATAGTTTTGATCCGTTGGCCACAACTGTTACTTTCTTAGGTGAAATTGCGGGAACTATTGACATTACAGATTTAACGATTACGGCTGTTGCGGAGTTTAGTGCAGAACCTACCTGTACCTTAACAAATACAAATGCAGGACAATCACCAGTTTCTTGTTCAGGAACAGCACCATGTGCCATTTCTGCTCTATTTGTTCCTACTTGTGTCGGTGATGACCTAAAACTATTTGAAATTGGTGGAGAGGCGACTTCTTGGTCTTGGACGGGTCCTAATAACTTTATGAGTACAGACCAAAATCCCATTATTCCCGAAGTAATGCCATCTGCAGCAGGACTTTATACTGTCACTGTTATAGGGCCAGGTTGCACAGCAACTGCAGACCTTCAAGTCGGTGTTAAGCCTTTGCCGTATGTTGATATAACAACTAGTGATACAACAGTGTGTGCGGAAAGTGGATCCTTCCTATTAGAATATACCCCTACGGGTGGAGCTTTTGATGGACCCAATGTTAATATTAGCACTGGCGAATTTGATGTTAATACGGCAGGTGCCGGTACATATAAAATATATTACACCTATGCTGCACCTACTAGATGTATCAATACAGATTCTATAATTATTACCGTTGCTCCATTGCCAACACCAACTCCAGGTGGATACGGTTTACCTTGTATAAATGATCCTGTTATTGATTTGACTGGTGGCAATCCTCCAGGTGGCGTCTATACAGGACCTGGTGTAACGAATAATATGTTTGACCCTGGTGTGGCAGGTGTTGGCGGACCATATACATTAACTTATACAGTTACAGATGCTAACGGATGTATAGGTAGTGCAACAACAGATATAACAGTGATTGATTCTCCTGCTCCTCCAACGGGTCTTATGGCTATAGGTGGATGTACAGGTGTGACATCTACACTTATTACACCAAACGGGTCGTTATTGTATAACTTCTACGATGTAGATCCTTCAGATGGAACCGCCACAGCTTTAGCGCAAGCAACAACTTATGATCCTGGTACAACACCAGCTACAAGCCCTCAATCGATTTGGGTGACTAGCCAAGCGCAATTCAATGCTTGTGAGAGTGATCCTGTATTGGTTACGCTAACTATATTAGCTAACCCTACCGTAACAGTACCTGCTTTTGGACCGTTATGTATTAATGACGAACCTTTAACTTTGACAGGTGAAACACCAGAAGGTGGATCTTATACTGGAGCGGGTGTAACAAGTTCTACTTTTGACCCAGCATCCGCGGGTGAAGGTATGCATACGATAACTTATACTTTCACAAATGCCGCTGGTTGTACTGGAACTGCAACAACTAGTATTACCGTTCTTCCAGCTCCTGATGCACCAACAGTGGAAAGTATAACGGGGTGTGAAGGAATTGAAACGAATATTATTCCTGTTTCAGGAGCAGCCGGACCTGGGTGCCTTGCAACAGATGATTTAATTATTAGTGGCGTAATTGATGGGCCATTAACTGGAGGTAATCCAAAGGCAATCGAATTTTATGCAATTAATGATATCGCGGATTTAAGTGTATACGGTTTTGGTAGTGCTAATAATGGAGGTGGTACAGATGGAGAAGAGTTTACCTTTCCGGCTGATGCTGTTACTGCGGGTACTTACTTTTGGGTAACTGCTACTTCCAATAGTGGAGTGGCTGGCTTTATGAGTTATTTTGGTTTTGCAGCTGCTTATGCGCATGGTTCTGCAGGAGTGAATGGAGATGATGCAATAGAATTATTTCATAATGGAGCTGTCATTGATGTATTTGGTGATATTAACACAGACGGAACTGGCCAAGCATGGGAATACCTCGATGGATGGGCATACAGAAATGTTAATTCCGCTCAAAACGGTGGGACGTTTGATGTTTCTGAATGGACATTTAGTGGGCCTAATGCTTTAGATGGGGAATCCACAAATGCTACTGCTGCTAATCCTATTCCCAATAGTACCTATACTTGTACAGCGGGAACAGTAGCCTATAACTTTTATGATGCAGACCCTACAGCAGGGGCAGCTACTTTATTAGCAGGCCCTGTAGCTACTTATGACCCAGCTACGACTCCTGCTACTAGCCCACAGACTGTATGGGTAACAACTGCCGGTGCTGATTGCGAGAGTGACCCAGTAGCCGTGATATTGACGATTAATCCTAATCCAGTATTTGCAGCATCTAGTAACACTCCTGTATGTGAAGGAGATGATTTAATGCTGATGGTTGAAGATGGTTTGCCACCGATGACCTGGTTATGGACGGGGCCTGCAGGATATACATCATCTGACCAAAATCCTACTTTGACTGTTGCCACTGCGGCAATGTCTGGTATTTATACAGTCGTAGGAACAACTGAATTTGGTTGTGTTGGAAGTGCCAATACAACTGCTTCGGTTATTGCTACACCTGATGCACCCGCAATAGATCCAGTTGGGGTTTGTCTTGGAGATGAAGCTGTAATTGATCCTGGTGCTTCTATTGTATGTGAAGCTACATTGGATATCATGATAACGGGTGTAATGGATGGACCTCTATCTGGAGGATTACCAAAAGCCATTGAATTTTATGCTGTTAATGATATACCTGATTTAAGCATCTATGGTTTTGGTAGTGCGAATAACGCTGGTGGCACCGATGGACAAGAATTTACCTTCCCAGCGGATGCGGTGACTGCAGGTACTTATTTTTGGGTAGCTTCAGAAGGTGGACCTTCCTTTATGAATTTCTTTGGCTTTCCTCCCACTTATGTAAATGGAGCAGCTGCTATCAATGGAGATGATGCCGTTGAATTATTTAATAATGGAACAGCTATTGATGTATTTGGAGTCGTTGGAACTGATGGTTCGGGTGAGCCTTGGGAATATTTAGATGGTTGGGCATATAGAAATGCAAATACAGGACAATCCACTACTTTTGATATTGCTCAATGGACGTTCAGTGGACCCAATGCTTTAGATGGAGATGCGACTAATGCTGGAGCAGCGACTCCTTTTCCCATGGGTACTTATACTTGTGGTAGCACATTCCAATATAATTTTTACGAAACAGATCCAGCGACGGGCGCAGCTGTTTTATTATCGGGACCTGCTGATACTTATGTAGTACCTACTACACCTGCAACTGTTTGGGTCACAGCGATTACGCCTGAAGGCTGTGAAAGTACCGCTACTGAGGTCAGTGTCACAACTCTTGCTGCCCCGACAGTCTTTGCTGCTGAACTCATAAATTGTGGTACGACTGAAGCTATTTTCACCTTAGAAGATGCTGTTCCTACCATTACGGGTGGAGACGCTACCTATACGGTTGTTTTTTACGCAAGTGAAGCAGATGCAATGACTGGAGACAATCCTGTAGTCAGTCCTTTTATAAGTGCAGCTACTACCCTATTTGCAGTTGTTACTAATGCTGATGGATGTACAGCAACTGCTGAATTAACACTATCCTTGTTTAATTGTACAGCAGAAATACTGGACCCATGTACTTGTACAGCCTATGGCAATAAGTCCTTTGAAGATAATATAAAGATTACGGCACCTACTGGACAAACATGGACAGTACAATCCGTCACTAACTTAACGATAAACGGCATTCCTGTTGCTATTGGAATGGTAATTCCTGAAGGTCCAGCCGGTATGTATTCTTTTGTTGGAACCCATACTTCGGCTTATGGTTACTCGTTGACGGTAGTAAATGAAAATGGCATTATGCTTTCAGTGGCTAACAAGTGTTTCTATCCTGAACCAGTCATTGAAGATTTGGCCTTACTGGATGAATTTTGTGTAAACAGCCCTGCATTCACCTTAAAAGGAAGTGCAGGAGGAGTGGCCGGTACTGGAACTTTTACCATTAATGGTACTCCAGCTACTGAATTCAATCCTAGTGACCTAGGAGTTGGTCAATACACAATAGTTTACTCTTTTGATGCGGGTACTGCTACCCCTTATGATGAAACAGACCCTGGTTGTGTAGAAGAAGCCTCAGTCATTGTTAATATTATTGAGACACCAAGTCAACTAAACTGTGGAGGTGACTTCCAAATTTCTTTTGATGAAAATTGTGAAGCATTTATGCATCCTTCTATGTTCTTGCAAGGAGACTATGGATGTTGGGATGATTACGAAGCGACTATTTTAAACATTGCAGGTAATCCAGTAGGAAATACAGCGACTGGAGATATGGCGGGGCAAACTTGGACAGTACAAGTTACGCATCTGCCTTCTGGCAACAGCTGTATGGCAATGAATGTAACATTTGCGGATAAAATGGCTCCTACTATTAATTGTGGTAGCCCATTACCTATAACTGAGATTTCGGGAGAAATTACGCCTAGTGACCCAACTTGGACTCGTCCTTTTGTGAATGGTGCTGGTGTTTGTAATCCTTCAGGCGTAGGTATAGATGTTAGTTATGATGCATTTAACTTCTCTATTAGTCAGGCAGATACTTATACTTTCTCTATGCCTAGTATTATTGGTCCTGATTTCTTTGCAGCCTTATATGAAGGTGGTTTTGACCCTGCAGCTCCTTGTTTGAATCTTCTTGCGACAAATGATGATACAAATGGCACCGAGCCTGAAATTACCATCACATTGAATTTGGCGCCTGGTGCTTATACTTTAGTGACGACTACCTTTGCTCCAAACAATACAGCAGGTGCTTATACTTATAATTTGAGTAGTGTCAATGGTGGACAATTACAAAATAATCCTGGCGAAATCTTCGTGACTTGCTTAGACGATATAAATGTATTGACCTTACCAACGGCTACTGACAATTGTGACCCTGCACCGTATGTAAATATGATTGGTCAAACTTGGTTGGATACCGACTTATGTGATGACGGGCAAAAGGTACTACAAAGAACATGGAGAGCAACGGATCATAGTGGTATGCAATCTGACTTGTGTACACAGACCATATTCATCACCTCTCCTACGACTATAGATTTCCCACAGGACATTACGTGGACATGTGATCAGTATGCTGGACACCCGTCAATTACAGCGGCTACAGCTTTACATGCCAATATAACGGATTGGGACACAGGAGATGTACAAGGTGATATTGATGTTAACCCAGCCATGTCTAATTTTGTATTAAGCAATACGGGTTCTGGTCTTCCTGGTCCTGTAACGGCTAATGGAAATGCTTGTAATTTTAATATAGAGCATAGCGACCAAGAGTTTCCGCATTGTGGAACGAATACGTTAAAAATTCACAGACTTTGGACCATTACAAATATGTGTACAGGTGCGATTACCACACATACACAGTTGATTGTAGTAGCGGATATTGATGCTCCTACAATGGACTTTACTGCGGCTCCTTTTGAAACCAATGCCTCGGGTGATATTACACTAACCGTTAGCGCAAGCAATTATGGGCAATGCACTTCAACAGAAGCGATTGCTTTACCTACGGTTTCTGATAATTGTTCTGGCGTGAATATGTCCTCTTTATCAATTCTAACCCCTGCGGGTCCAGTGGTACTAGGAAATATTCCTAACCCAGGTTTAGCCGTTGGTATTTATATCGATGGTATTACTTATGCGATAACGGATAACTGTGGAAATACTTTTGAGCAAAAAATTACACTAATTGTACAAGATGATGTCATTCCAGATATGGTATGCGATGCACACACTACGGTTAGTTTAGATAATACAGGTAAAGCGATTCTCCTTTCGGAAAATGTGAACGATGGCACTACCGATAACTGCGGCGTCTTTAGTTTTGATATTAGGCGAATGGATGCTACTTGCGTAAATACAGACACACAATATGGAGAGTTTGTTACGTTCTGCTGTGAAGACTTAGGAACGACCCAAGTGGTTGAAATGCGCGCTACAGATGTCTATGGAAATGTTAATTCTTGTATGGTTGATGTGACTATTGAGGATAAAATAGCGCCTGAATGTTTTGCGCCAGCTACAGTAAACGTTAATTGTAACGCATTCGATATTGATAATTTACCTGTTCTTGGGACTGCTACTGGTGCAGACAATTGCGCTTTCAGCATTAGGGAAGGTGTTTATACAGGTAGTATTGATGGATGTGGAACTGGAACAATTACTAGACATTGGACAGTATCGGAAAATAATGGTACGGCAACGGCTTCTTGTTCTCAAATCATTCATGTGAATTATGTACAGAACTACTCTGTGAAGTTCCCGAATGATTTGAACATTACAGCTTGTG
>CAYRVZ010000089.1:0-10159 GCA_964427815.1 uncultured Saprospiraceae bacterium
TGCGAAAGCAACAAATGAACAGCCGCAGGCTATATGAACGTTGCGAAAGCAACAATTGAACAGCCGAAGGCTACAGAAGCAACCAATCAATCATTTTTTTGTTTACCTTTACCGTAGCGAAAAAAATCAAAACAGATGAAGGTACATGAATTACTCTCCCGTGCAGAAAAGCTAGAATTCCTATCCGCAGAAGAAGGACTATTTCTTTTTGAAGAAGCAGATACAGCTTTGTTGATGCACACAGCAGATCGTTTGCGTAAGCATCATATCCCTGACAATAAAGTCACTTGGATAATCGACCGAAACTCCAATACCACCAACGTTTGTGTGGCTAATTGTAAGTTCTGTAATTTTTATAGAGTACCGGGGCATCCAGAGTCATATATCACTTCGATAGACCAATATAAAGGAAAAATTGAAGAACTCTTTAGATTTGGGGGTAATCAATTGTTGCTACAAGGGGGACATCATCCAGAATTAGGCTTGGATTTTTATACGAATCTTTTTAGTGAACTGAAATCATTGTACCCAAGTCTGAAACTACATGCTTTGGGTCCACCAGAAATAGTGCATATTGCTGAATTAGGCGGTTACACTTTTAAAGAAGTATTATTGAAGTTAAGAGCATCGGGCATGGATACTTTGCCAGGCGCAGGAGCAGAAATTCTGGATGACAGAGTCCGGTTTATTATCTCAAACGGCAAATGTAATCGACAAGACTGGCTAGATGTCATGCGAGCAGCCCACCAAATCGGTATGGCTTCTTCTGCTACGATGATGTTTGGGCATATAGAAACCAATTTGGAACGGATGGAGCACATTGTTTCGATGCGACAGGTGCAATCCGAAAAGCCCGCAGATAGCATTGGTTTTACCTCCTTTATTTTATGGCCATTTATGGATGAAGGGACTTTGTTAAAAAGGTTGAAACGAGCTAGAAATGTTGTAACCAGTGATGAGTATATTCGTATGATAGCCATCAGCCGGATATTGTTGCCTAATATTAAAAATATAGGCGCATCTTGGTTGACTGTTGGGAAGCAAGTAGCACAGGTCTGTTTGCATGCAGGCGCCAATGATTTTGGTAGTATAATGATTGAAGAAAATGTGGTTTCTGCTGCTGGCGCAAATTTTAGGTTTACGGCACAAGGCATCCAAGATGCTATAGAGTCCGCTGGATTTATTCCACAGTTTAGAGATCAAGAATATAATCACTTACCATTGCCAAATGCCATTGAACAACAGTCACTAGATATTTCCAGCATGATAGTAGATTAATTTTAAAAGAAAAATTGTGGTCAAACCCCATTCCCTATTTACCGAATTCGACATCGCACTTTTTCGAGAAGGCAGACATTTTCGTTTATATGAAAAACTAGGCAGCCACCTCTTAGAGGTTGAAAGCCAAAAGGGTGTTTACTTTGCTGTATGGGCGCCAGATGCCCAAGCCGTTTCTGTCATTGGTAATTTTAATGGTTGGAATCGACACGAACACGCATTGAATGCCCGTTGGGATGAAAGTGGTATCTGGGAAGGGTTTATTCCTGACCTAGGTAAAGGGGAGTTGTATAAATATGCTATTGTTGCCAAATCAGGCGAAATCCTTGAAAAGGGAGATCCTTATGCTCCTTTTTGGGAGGTCCCACCGAAGACTGCCTCTATAGTTTGGCAATCGGACTATCAGTGGACAGATTTGAAATGGCTACAAAAGAGAAAGAAAAAATCTAAAGTGGCACAACCCGTCAGCGTGTACGAATTGCACATTGGTTCTTGGATGAAGGTTCACGAGGAGCATAATCGCTCCTTAAGTTATAAAGAATTAGTAGAGAGACTCATTCCGTACATCAAGCAAACGGGTTTTACACACGTAGAATTTATGCCGGTGATGCAACATCCTTATTTTCAATCTTGGGGCTATCAGATTACGGGATATTTTGCCCCAGATAGTCGATTTGGGACACCAGATGATTTCATGTTTTTGGTCGATAAGTTACATGAAGCCAGCATCGGGGTTATTTTAGATTGGGTACCTTCTCATTATCCAGGGGATAAGCATGGACTTTATTTATTTGACGGAAGTCACCTCTACGAACATGCGGATCCACAGAAAGGATACCACCCAGATTGGACCAGTTATATTTTTAATTATGGTCGCCATGAGGTGCGTTCATTTTTAATATCAAATGCCATTTATTGGTTGGATAAATTTCATATTGAAGGTATTCGAGTAGATGCAGTCGCCTCCATGCTTTATTTGGATTATTCCAGAAAAGAGGGAGAATGGGAAACCAATATCCATGGTGGAAATGAAAATCTAGAAGCCGTTCACTTCTTAAAGGAATTGAATAACGCCGTTCATGAATATTTTCCTGATGCCTTGATGATAGCCGAAGAATCCACTTCTTGGCCGGGAGTGACCGCTTCGACAGCATACGGAGGATTGGGTTTTGATAGAAAGTGGATGATGGGTTGGATGCATGATACTTTACGATACTTGAAAAGAGAAACCATTTACAGAGGACACCATCAGAGCGAGTTGACATTCAGTATGTTATATGCGAATACAGAAAAATTCGCCTTGCCGTTATCTCATGATGAGGTGGTCTATGGCAAAGGGTCTTTGCTCGATAGAATGCCTGGAGATGAATGGCAAAAATTTGCCAATCTTCGCCTGTTATTTGGCTATATGTTTACCCACCCTGGGGACAAATTGATTTTCATGGGAGGGGAAATAGGGCAAGGGACTGAGTGGGATTTAGATCATGGTATTGAGTGGCATCTGTTAGACTATCCGATGCACAAGGGCGTTCAGCTTTGGATAAGTCACTTGAATGCGGTGTACAAAAAAACACCTGCTTTGTGGTCGTTGGATTTTTCTCCTGAAGGATTTGAGTGGGTAGCAGCGGATGATACCAATAATAGTGTATTGGTTTACTTACGTAAAAATGAAGAGAGCAGTGTATTGGTGGTTTGTAATTTTTCCCCGAATACGATTGAGGGTTATCGGGTAGGGGTTCCTGCCGGTGGCAAGTGGAAGGAAATCGCAAATAGCGATGCAGCTGAGTTTGGTGGAAGTGGTGTTAGTAATCAGAATTGTACAGCAGAACTAGTGCCACAGCATGGGAAAGAGCATTCATTGAATTTGGTACTTCCTCCCTTAGCCGTTGTCATTTTTGCTCAGTAAATTGCCAGTTATATAGGATTTAGTACCGCTTATAATTAGTATCAAACTAAACTTGCTTTTCATAGAAAGAACTCCCATATTTGTTGCTAATAAGGTAGCTGTAACACTTACAGCCCAATAAACCACTTAAATCAAAAATTATGAAAAAATTATTCACAGTAGGATTGTTTTTGACCTTTTGTTTCTTCGGAACGACGCTTTCTGCACAGAATTATAAGTCTGCAATAGGGGCTAGATTAGGCTATCCTTTGGCGATTTCCTATAAGACATTTATTAATGAAACAGCTGCAATAGAAGCAACCGCTAATTTACGTTCTTGGGACTATAATATTTTTAGGTACACACGAGTCGGACTTGCAGCGACCTATCAAGTACACAATGATTTGTCGTCTGTTGGAGAGGGGTTTCAATGGTATTATGGAGGCGGAGCTGGAGTTGGTTTCTATAGATACAGCTACGAAAGATCTTTTTCTGGTTCAAAATCATCGGGAGGTGTTGGTGTTAATCTGATAGGAGTCATAGGATTTGATTATAAATTTGATAATATTCCTTTAAACATAAGTTTAGATTGGCAACCGACTTTTGGGTTTATACATAGAGGTGGCTTTGTAGCTGTTAGTGGTGCTCTTGCTGTACGGTATGTACTGGGAGGAGAATAATACATAATCTATGCAAATAAAAAAAACTGTTCCATGTAATTGGAACAGTTTTTTTTATGACTATTTATTTTTGCTTTGGTAATATTTATAAAATGATAATTATTATGTTGGTAAGCTTGAATGCTTTACTTCTAAATTTGACAAAATTTCGGATAGTCGTTTCCTTAGCATCTCTAACAAAAAATTCTGTGATTAAAAGAGCGATGAAGAAATCAATAAGTGGACGATCACTACTGATTTTTTGGGTTAGCAGATACGCTGGGCTGGTTTAGACTTCCTTACGGTCGCTGGTTTGTTTGCACCACGGTCAATATACTACTTTCCAAAAGTTACAAACTTTTGGAAAGTTCGATAATCAGGCGTGGTTTATACACATATTGGCTGTAAAAGGTAGCTCACTTCTATCCAATGGTTTTCAAATAGAAGTGAGCTTATTTACTTCACAGTAAGCCTATCGAATTAAAGTTGACAACCCTTGTAAAAATTCTATTCGACCGTCTGCCATGATGGCTTTTAACTGCCATGCATATTGACCACTCGGTAGGTTTTCTCCTCTGAAAGTTCCTGCCCATCCACTGGTAGCATCATTGGTTGTAAAGTCTTTTACCTCATATACTTTTTCTCCCCATCTGTCAAATATACTAAAGGACTCAAGGATGACATCTTCTTCTCCTAGGACAAAGAGCTTGTCATGTAGCCCATCATCATTGGGAGAGAAACCAGTCGGTACAAAAATTTGAGTGGTCTTGTTGACATTAAAAAGAATTTTAGCTTCTCCTGTACATCCGTTTTCATCTCGTACGGCTACGTAAAAGTACTCCTGAAAAGATGGATAAGCAAACGGTGACGCACAATCGGTACAACTGATGGAAGCTCCACTACCTGTCGTCCATTGATAAGTTGTATTGCCAAATGCATTTTGAACGTCCGTATTCAATTGGATCGTGTCTCCATAACTAATATTAAGATTAGGACCTAAGTCAACGATGATCGCTTCCGGCTCATTAATATTATCAATAGGTAAAGTGTCCAAACAGCCACGAACGTCCTGAATGATAACCTCATAGTTGCCTGGATACAGCCCCACTTTGTTGGGGTTGGGGCTAAAGGGTTCACCATTTAGGCTGTATCGGTAAGGAGCGGTTCCCCCGGTTGGGGCGATCAATATTTGCCCATTTCGTCCCCCATTGCAGGTGATGTCTTTTGTCTCAGTACTACCCAATAATGATTCGCTAGGTTCTGCTATTTCGTCTCCTTGGCTTTCGGTACATCCTCTAGTATCTGTAACCGTTAAATTATAATTACCTGCGACTAGTCCGTTTAATTCGTTAGTAGTCTGCCCCATATCCCAAGCATATTGATAGGGCGCTTCTCCTCCGACTACAGAAGCTCGTATGGTGCCAGTGGCATCACCACTACACTTTACATCTTCGATGGCTAAGGTGATTTCAATTGCATTCGGCTCATCTATTTCTATTTCTATTTCTGATTGGCAACCGTTGACATCCTCAATAGTTGCTCTATAAGTACCTTTCGGTAAATTAGTAGCAATAGCACCTGTTTGATTATTTGCATTTGCCTCCCATTGATAGGTGTATGATGGAGTGCCTCCTACACCGACTATTTCTGCTTGACCGTCTGCACGTCCTTTACAAGTGACACCAGTTAGTGCGGTTACTTTTCCCGTAAGGGCAGCCGGATTGTCTATCTCAATACTATGTGTAGCAGAACAACCTGTTACATTATCTTCAATAACCACTTCATAACTCGCACCACCCAGTAGTTGATAAGCATCAAAAGTAGTTTGTGAAGGTGTCGTATTCCAAGTAAAATTATAATTAGTTTTAGCTTGGCTACTTCCGCCTAGTAATACTTCTTGAACGACTGCGGATCCCGTTGCATCATCACGACAAAGCGCAGATGTTTGAGTGATGGTAGCTAGAATCTCTTCATGCTCTGTAATAATTGTTTCAGCATCATAGACACATCCAGCTCCATCTGTTACCGTCACCCCATACGTATCGGCACTCAGGTTATTGATGGCTTGTGTGGTTTCATTAGTACTCCAAGTATAGGTGTAGGGTAGGGTGCCTCCCATTACATTTACTTGCGTAAATCCATCTGAAGCTACGTAACAAATCGGGTCACTATTTGCGAAAGCTAAACTAACCGGAGCAGGTTCATTAATAATAATAATTAAATTGACTTGACAATTATTAGCATCCGTGACATTCAATAGATAGGTGCCCGCTGGAATATCATTTAGGTTTTCAGTAGAAGCCGTTGTATTATCTGGCAATGTGTAAGTGAAAGTATAAGGCATGGTGCCTCCTGTAACAGTCGTCGCAATATTGCCTTTGCTTGCGCCAAAACAGTCAATATGGTGAAGGGTCGTATCCACTTGTAATTCTTCTGGTTCCAGAATTTTGACTGTTTCGATGGCTACACATTGCGTGTTATCGGTTACAATGATTTTGTATTCACCCGCTGGCAAATTGGTTGCTGCTTTGTCCGTTTGATTCAAAGGGTCATTCCATTGATAAGTAAACGGTGCATTGCCTCCAGACTCGACATTGACGGTAGCCGAACCATTGTCATTGCCAAAGCAATCTACATCTGTACTTGTCACTTTTAGTTCAATATCGCTAGCAGACAGAATATCAATATCAATTACTTTAGCACAGTCGCTCATATCTGTAATCGTTACTTGGTATGTGTCTGCATCAAGATCTGTACGCTTATTCCCGCTTAGGCCAATGTCACTCCAGTTATAAGTATAAGTACCCGCTCCACCTTCCACAGTGATGATAGCAGAACCTGGGTCGCCACCACAGATTGCATCCACTTTGTCGACCGTAGCGGTGATTTCTGTCGGGCTTGTCAATTCGATATTTTCGGCAGTAGCCGTACAGCCCAATTGGTCTGTGACGGTTACAGCATACGTACCCGCACTTAGATTATTAGCGGCAATAGTCGATTGGTTTTGGCTGTCATCCCAAAGAAAAGAATAGTCAGGAGAACCACCTGTAATATTAAAAATAGTTATTTTTCCATCAGCCGAATCAAAGCAATTGGGATCCAATGCCATCTGCTCAAAGGCTATTGGCTCATTTTGAGAAATGATTAAATCTCCTGCTGCGGTACAACCTTGGTCATCCGTCACGATATAGGGATAAGTACCCGCAGCGACATTTGTGAGGTTTGCATCAGTACCGCCATTTAATGTGAATGCATAAGGTTCGGTGCCACCTGAAGCAGTAATTGTTCCTGCACCCGTTTGACCACCAAAGCAATTAACCATTTGTGTTTCGATTGCATTGGCTAGAAGTTCAGTGGGTTCGCCTATGTTGAAGTCATAGGTGTAGTTACATCCAATTCCATCTGTAATAACGATTTGGTGTGCACCCACAGCCAGATTGCTAAAAGTACCAGTCGTATTCGTAATACCATTCAGCTCAAATGAATAAGGCGCTTTAGGATTGGACGTAAGGGTTAATATTATTTGTCCATCTATATTCCCAACACATTTAACAGGTGTTAAGGCCTCACTATAAGTAGGTTCAGTGCAATCCAAGCTGGTGCATTCATGCGTCCCTATTTTAGCTGGACAATCCCCAATAGCCCTCACTTGTATTTGCACCGTTTGATTTAGGGCTAAGCCAGTTACATCATAAAATAGATCTGTACCGACAGGAATCCAACCCGCTCCATCAATATTGACTTCATACGTATTGGCACCCGCAACAGCCAGCCACCCAAAAGTAATATTATCCTTTCCGACTATTTGACAGTCAATAATAGGAGCGTCTAATGAATCTTGGACTAAAACGGTATAACTGTCTTCTACAGAACATCCGTAGGTGTCATGTACCGTTAGATGATATGTTGTTGTTTGGTTCGGAATAGTCAAATCTGGCACGGGACAATCTAAGCAGGATAAATCAGGGCTAGCATCCCACTCATAAGTCAATTTGAATAAAGGCTCAAACGTAATTGACCATTCTAATAATTTTCCTTCAGCGCCATCGCCAAAACTACTGCCAGTATCATCATATACGAGTAGTCGCCATTTACCATTTGTTGGAGATTCAGCCCCCCCAGACCAGTAGTCCGAAAAGCTACCTTCCGGCGAAAAAATACCAGTAAAATAGAGATTGTTAATATTAGGGAAATCAACTTCCCCGTTTGGTGGGAATTGTGTTTTTAAGTAATCTAAAATGGTCGTGACATTTGGACCCGATTCCGTAAAACAAACCTCCATGTTTCTTGAATTAAAACCATTGTCAGAGGATAACAAAACGGGCGTGTTGTTTGGGCTAAGTAAGAAAATATCCAAGTCATCGTTATATTTATGGTCGATTTTGACACAGACACTTCTAATGACCCCTTCTGCCAAAAATGGTGGTTGCACGCCAATAACATTTAGTGAGGCATTAACATTACTGAGGTCATTAGAGATTTTGTCATTTCCGATATAGGTAAAAGACGGCGCCTCTGGTTCTGGCAGACCTAAATCCCCATTTAATTGAATAATAGATGCATTGTTACCACTACAAATAGACGTGTCTGCGGGTAGCTGAGGATCGACCAAAATATTATCCTTGATGGGAATAAAAAGCGTGTCTAATGTGCAGACATCTTTCTGAATACTGATGCCAATGGCTTCTCCATTTTCCGCAAGGCCATCTGCAATTGCTGTAATTTCCAAGGTCACACTTGTGTCGCCAGCTACGATGACCAAAGGATCATTGGGGTTAAATGCAGTACCATCTTTAGTAATCGTATAGTCCGTAGGAAATGTAGCATTCCCGACTATTTTATACGTTAAGGTAAGATCACTATCTAATTCATTGGGCGTTGTAAATTGAACGGTGGCTCCTGAGCAGCCTTCTACAATCGTGCCATCTACACTGACCGTCTGTAAATCAGATAGCACAGATCCCGTTCCAAAACTTTTGGCTTCCAAAAATACGCCAGTATCAAAAGACTCATCTCCTAAATCCGCAATCACTAGTCTAATGTGGTACTCCTCACAAGGCACAACGATGGCTTGTGCCGTAAATACATTCGTAAATCCATCATAAGCAAGATTCAATCCCCCTGTATTGTCGTTGTAGTACATCGGAAACTTTGGGGCACAGGTTGCATCTCCAGGATTGCCATTATTGACATTACTGATGGCAACATAGTCAGCAAAGGTGGGATTGGCAGGGAAAGTGAGTCCACTTGGATCACTTGGATCTGGAATCAAGGCAATGTTTTTACTGTTATTAGAAAATGAACCACTGATACCAGGGCCATTAATGAAAAAACCAAATACATCATTGAATTGCGTACAGACATACTCTGGGTATTCTTCTGAGGAGAATACGTACTTGAAACGTAGTGTATCCGCTACGGGGATAAAGCTAATCTCATATATCGCCACATCATTAAGACCCGCATCAGGTGAAATATTATTACCGATGATGGCTAAATCCGCATCATTGGCAGTTGAACCTGTCTCTGTAGAAACGAACTCGCTTTCTGGTCCGACTAATTTTTCGGCACTACCGGTGGTCATGACGATACCTCTATCTATGCCGATATCCGCTGAGGCACCATTAAAATAACCGACCTGTGCTGCTTTGCCTTTGTAAGTGATGCTCGTTACGGTGACCCCTTCCCCAAGGAATACATTGGAAATTAATTCTTCTGGTGAGAAAGAACTTGCCCCCGCTTCGATTACATTAATCTGGGCAGAGGAGGTGCCGATCACCAATAAAAGAAAAAGGCTTAATAGTCCAGTAAATTTTGTCATCGGTTGTCTGTTTGTTTGTGTTTGCTCTTGGGAAGCGGTAAACTTGGGTGGGACTCCAAAAGTAAGTCTCTTTCGATAAAAATGCAAAGTGATATGAGTATTAAAAAGTATACTTTGTGCCAGATTAGCATTTTTTGACCACTAATCCCCCCTAAACCCGCTTTTATCGAAAAATAAAGAGACTGAAGCTGGTTTTCTGTTACATTTGCTCTGTAAACTTATCCCAATTTATGGGACTTCTACGTCTATTTTTAACGGTATTGAAGCAAAAATCAATACACAAAACCCTTGTTCGTGAGAAATTTCTTCGTAAAAACTACTTTGGCATCCGCCCTCGGCTTCATTTTAGCTATTTTGACCCTTTTTGGTCTGATATTTATGATTGCTATATTTTCTGGAGGGAGTAAGGCCCCAAAAGCTAAAAAAGGTTCTGTTTTAAAATTGGACTTGAGCATTCCCATTCCCGAAAGAACTAATAACATTAAAGAACAAGGGGCTATGTCTTTTAACCTTAGC
>CAYRVZ010000090.1:0-10115 GCA_964427815.1 uncultured Saprospiraceae bacterium
AGTATTTTGCAAAATCCTTTTTGCTATCTCCTCTTTTCTTGAGTACCTTCGAAATCAGTGGATGGTTACTATTCACAACTACATTGTAAAAATCAAAATTCATTCCTCCCATACTTTGCATCATCTGCATTTCTTGCATTCTACGCATTCCTTCAGAACGAGTGATGGTTACGGGTGGTTCTTTACTTGACATCGGTGCCACCTGTAGTGAGCCTTGGCTATCTCCCAAAACCTCTAAGAACAAATTCTTAACCTTTTCTTCTTCTTTTTCCGAAAGGATGGATTCTATCTTTTCATCTTTCTCAATCAATTTATCCAAGGTCTCTGCATCAATCCTTGAAAACTGGATGCCTTCTACTTTTTGTTCTAATTGTTGAATAACATGGTTGTCAATTGGGTGATCAAATACAACGACATCATAGCCCCGATCTTTTGCCAAGCTTACTTTATGTGTATGCTCATCTATGTGATTGGTATAAAGAATGACTGTTTTGCCATCTTTATTGGTCTGAACATCTTTGATTTTTTCCTTGTACTCCTCTATGGTATGAAGGCTATTATCAGTTCCTTTTAACAAGAAGAATTTTTCAGCTTTCTTATAAAACTTCTCCTCAGTGATCATACCATATTTCACAAACAAAGCAATATCATCCCACTTTCCTTCGTATGCTTTGCGATCATCGAAGAATAATTCTTTTAGTTTTTCAGCTACTTTTTTAGTGATATACCCTGTTATTTGACGCACATTGCTATCACTTTGTAGATAACTTCTACTGACATTCAGAGGAATGTCTGGCGAATCAATCACCCCATGCAACAAAGTCAAAAATTCAGGTACAATGTCTTTTACCTCATCTGTTACATAAACCTGATTGCTGTACAATTGAATTTTGTTTCGATCTAGCTCGATATTACTAGTCAATTTTGGAAAGTACAATACCCCTCTTAAATTAAAAGGAAAATCAATATTCAGGTGAATCCAAAACATCGGCGGCTGTGACATTGGATACAAGTAGTTGTAGAACGAAAGATATTCTTCATCTTTTAATTCTGTAGCTTTCTTAGTCCAGATAGGTGCGACCTCATTGATAATATTATCTACTTCAGTTTTAATTTCTTTCTTATCATCGCCTTCCCCCTCATACTCGGTTAAGGTTTTTGTTCCAAATTTTATTTTAATCGGTAGAAAGAGATCGTATTTTTTCAATAAACCCTCAATTCTAGATTTTTGCAAGAACTCCTTACTCTCTTCAGAGATGAAAAGCGTTATTTCAGTACCATGCTCTTTCTTTTCTCCGACAGAGATGAGCGTTTCGGGATTGCCTTCACAAGTCCACAGAACCGGCTTACTGTCTTTTAAGTATGACTTTGTACGTACTTCAACTTTATCGGACACCATAAAAGAAGAGTAAAAACCGAGCCCAAAATTACCAATAATGCTACTTTCCTTGTGCTTATCCATAAACTCTTTAGCACCCGACACTGCAATTTGATTTAGGTACTTTTTGACTTCCTCTTCGGTCATCCCAATACCATTATCCTTAATAGTCAATGACTTGTTTTTCTCATCTAAGATGATTTCAACAAGGGGTTCCTTGACTTCGCCTTTAAAACCCCCCTTACGGGAAAGGGTGTTTAGTTTCTGGATGGCATCTACGGCATTAGAAACCAATTCTCGCAAGAATATCTCTTGATCCGAATACAAAAATCGTTTGATAATATCAAAGATGTTATCGGATTGAACTTCGATATTTCCTTTTTTAGCTTTAGACATTTTATTTATTTTATGTTATTGTTTTCTCAACGCAAAAGAGGGATCAAAGCCTATGCCATTGGATTTTTTATGCCAATCTGACGCAATCACGCTTGAATTGGCGCAAAAAACAACTTATAAAATGTCACAATTTCCACTTTTGTGACAAAGTGGTATCAAAATTGTAGAAAGATATATTGTCAACCTCCGCAAGGAGAGCGATAGGTGGTAGGTGCGGCTCCATTGGGGGGTAGAGTCGTTTCCTGCCACTTTTTTGTTTATCCTTGTCGGCTTCAAGCACTTTCATCTTTCTTAATGATATATATACGGTTTATTTCATAAAGGCATAGTTTTTGCTTCCCTGTCTTAAATAACTAAAGATACAAGTCATTTACCCATGAAAAATTTATTGATATTAATTTTCACTGTAGTCAGTCTCCAAGTATTTGGCGCAAGCATAGAAGGCATGGTCTGGCAAGATATAGACAATAATAGCTTGAAAGATGCTGGGGAGCCAGGCGTTCCCGACATTACCGTTTACCTAATAGCACATCCTGCTGGAGATACGCTCCAGACGGTCATCACAGATCCAAGCGGTCTATATAAATTTGATGGACTAGTAACCAATAGCTATCGAATAACATTCGGCGTTAGCACAGCTCCCATCGGGCTAAGAAAAGTAGCCGATAATAATGCGGCAGGCAGTTGGGATAATGCAATCAATTGTGATGCAGATGCTAAAGGACTTACTAATCAAATCGTCGTCCCAAATGACATAATTGCTATAGCTCAAATTGATATGGGCTTACAAATTTCCCCTACCGCTATCGTAAGTGGAATGGTTTGGGAAGACACAGATAAAAATAATATCCGTAATAGCGGAGAACCCGGTATTGTTAATATTTTTGTTGATTTAGTGGATTCCTTAGGTGCAATTATACATCAAGACACGACAGATGCAATGGGACTCTATTCTTTCCTTCCTGCTGAATTTGGTAAATATATCGTAAAGTTTGACCCAGCGTCATTCCCCACGGACTTAAACCCCGCAACAAAAGACGTAGGCGGTGATGATACGATTGATTCGGATGTAGATGCTTCTGGCAAGACCTCAGAGATAGATTTATTAGCGGATGCAGGCAATATTGATATGGGATTGAAAAACACACCTATAACGGAAAGTGTATCTGGAAAAGTTTGGTTCGATGGAAACAACAATGGTCTTTTTGAAATGGGTGAAGTAGGGGTCATTAATGTTTTTGTAAGCTTATTAGACGAATCTAATAATGAAATAAAAAAAGATACAACGGACGCTTCGGGTCTCTATCAATTCGATGAAATCGCTTTGGGAAATTATTTTGTTTTATTTGATACGGCCTCCTTATCCGCTAGCTATGATGTAACAACCAAAGACGCTGGAGGTGATGACAGTATTGATTCGGATGCTTCCGCAAATGGAAAAACGGATCTTATTATGCTAACGGCTAGTATTCTTAATATCGACATGGGTGTATATACGCCAGCAACTACGGGCTCTGCCAATGGTAAAGTATGGGAAGATTCTAATAAAGATAACCTATATGCTCTAGGAGAGCCCTTAATCAAAGATAATAGTGTATTTTTAATCGATGCAGCTGGTGACACTACCATGACTACCATTACAGACATTAGCGGGCAGTATTCTTTTGTTAATATCCCCCCCGACACTTACAAGATTGCTTTTGACTTACAAGGTCTTCCTACTGATTTCAGTATCGCAGCTCAAGACATAGGATCAGATGATGCACTAGATTGTGATGTAAATGCTTTAGGGGTCTCTAGTTTTCTAACAATAAACGCGGGGACAGTCGCTAGTAATATTGACCTAGGCTACACCACCCCTATCGCCCCTGTTACCTTAACAAATGACACTTTATTTATTACTGTTGACAAGAATGCTTCAGTTGCTCTTTGTGTTGACACATTAGAGCTCCCAGGGATATTTGACAATGCACATGTATGCACAACTCCTCAAAATGGAGAGGCGACAGATTTTATAAACAACTGCTTTACCTATTACCCTGACCCCGACTATGTCGGGCAAGATGTTTTTTGCGTAGTTGCCTGTGATGACTTAAACTGTGACACAACTATTATCAATATTAATATCATTCAATTAGTAACAGTTCCTCCCATCGCAATCGCTGACACAGACACCGTTGTTCAAGGAGTTGCTGCCCAGCTCATGGTATTATCAAATGACACGCTATTTGCTCAACTAATTGACCTGAGCATTGTGGACTATCCAACATTAGGTTCCGCCCAAGTAGATACTTTTGGATTTATCCGTTACATCGCTGAACCGAACACCTGTGATGAAACAGTAAGTCTTGTATATAAAGTCTGCACTATGGGCGGATGCGACACGGCAACTGCTACCATTTATTTAGACTGTAATAATATAAAAATACTCGGTGGTTTTTCTCCAAACGGAGATGGACTAAATGAAACATTAGTCATCAAGGGAATTGCAGAATACCCAGACAATACCTTAACAATTTTTAATAGATGGGGCAATCAAGTTTTCCAACAAAAAGGATATGATAACTCTTGGGAAGGCTACTGGGATGACAATAGCACTTACCTACCTTCTGGTACTTACTTCTATGTTTTTGACACAGGAGAAGATGGAGGTCGAATGACCGGAAGCTTCGAAATAAGAAGATAAAAAAACAATAAGGTGTTTCTAGTAATTCTAGAAACACCTTATTGTTTATACATTATACATTGTAATTGGCATAAATTTTGTTCCCATATCCCAACAGCCCTTATTTAAATATACAATTCTATGAAAAAGCTATTACTTTTTATTATTCTACTCTTGAATTCTGTTGTTGTCTTCTCACAAATCAACAATCAATTTATAAAGCTGGAGATTGCCCCAGAAGACATTCGGCCTTGTGATACATCCTTTGTGTATATCTCAGCGTTGTTTAAATCAAAAAAACTAAGTAATTTAGAAATCCAACTGCAACTGCCTACAGGCGTGTACTATGCAGAGGGACTTGAGATAACAACCAATCCAGGAGGCGCATATTATGCTAATATTGATGCAACCGATCTGAACAAGCCCATTGTCAAAATACAAAATACAGGAAAGTATGGCCTAGGACAAAAGGTTATATTTAGATTTAATAAAGTCGCCAGTTGCGAAGTCATGCAAGCCTTAAAAAATGGGGAACTATTTAAGGATATTCAGATTGTAGGTTTACGCTATGACAATGTTAAGCAAGACTTCTCCAACACGGATAAAACAACTTCTAGTTATCAAGTACTAATACCTGCATTAGGCATACAGACGATACCGGAAAAAGATGCAGTGGTCGGACAATACATCACCCGAGACATCAATGTCGTAGAAGGTGGAACGGGTCACCTTCTTTGGTATGTCCATAAAGTAATTTTAGGAAGTGATGTAGGTAATTATCAGCTTTCCTACAACGGAACTAATCTAACACCTGATTCCATTTCTGGTCAGGAATATTTTTATTATATCCACTTAAATCAAGCTCCCTTTTTAGGAACGGTAGGAGACGGAGATGTCTTCTATGAAAATGGTGAAACCGTCACCCTAACAGAATATTTTCAAGCACAAGGATGTGCAGATCCAACTGTAACGCATAGCGGATATTGGGGCTGTAGCTTAAACGATCTTTGTGAAGGGTCTAAACCTGAAATGGGCAACCTTGCGTTCAAAGCTTCTGCACCGCATGTAACTATCACCCAGGTCGCAGGAGACAACTACATGGATTTATGTGGTGGACAATCTTGGACCTTAAAATTTGAGAATACTGCGACACATGCAGGAGCAACGGCATTAGACTTTAATATTAACTTTGGATTAGGACACAACTCCTCTCCTTTATCCGAATTTGGAACCAATCCTTTTTGGGCATTCGACTGGCGAAACATCCGAAAGCCTAGTAACTTCAGATTAAATGGGATTCCAGTGTCCATGTCCTTTCTAATGAGTACGGTCTATCCCGGTAAAGGGTCTGGACAGAGCTTATGGCTTCCTTTTGATTATTTCACTTCAGATCCTGATGGACCTGGTGGCATAGAAGACATTGATGGAGATGGATACTATGACGACTTAGCTCCGGGCGCTTCTTTTGAGCTTACATTTGACTATGAATGGGAATTACAAGATAAAACTTGTGGAGAAGGACGATCAGATTATGGAGTCTGGGAACATCTATATATCGATGCCTTATTCAAAGATCAGTGTGCACAAGAGCGTTATACTAAAAGAAGAAACTTCGAGTACGCCAACATTATTAGAGACTACCATAATGAAACAACCTACACCTACCCTAATGCGGTAATTGATGGAGATAATTTTAACGTGGCAATTAAACCCTTTTTATATACTGGTGGCACAAAAAAACCACGCTGTAATGGTGAAGATTTATTCACTGGGCCTGATGTAACTTGGAAAGTTGAGATTACCGTACCGAATGGTATCAACCTACAAGCATCCGCTGGTCCGAATTATATTCAATCTGGTAATACCATAACTTATACAACCAATAAGTATGAATACATCAATTATATTTTCCCACTCTCCTTTGATTGCGCTTCATATGCGGGAGGAGAAAAATTTGCTATTTCTTTTAAAACGACATACTCCTGCGGTACTTGTTGGACACAAGATATAAATTGCGGAAGTATTGAGATACAAAACCTCTGCCCAACTTCCTGCAAAGGACCCACCATCATAACTTTTGACAGCCATAGAACCAACCCAGGATGGACAGATGCAACCAAGACTACACAAGTCGTATTGGATGAGAATATCCAAGATCTTGACGCGTACATGCCTAAAGATACCATGCAAATAAGCACTTCTGCCATCATAGCAGATTCTATGGTTCAAAATCTATTCTTTGATGTTGAATTCGAAACAGAAGTTGGAGGTGGTGATGAAAACCTATTCTCTTTTATAAATGGATCGATTGAAATAAAAGATATCTCCTCCGGGCCCTTTTCAGGCGCTATTGCTGCACCAAGTGTCGTAGTTGTTAGTCCCAATCACTACAAATTATCTTTTGACCTTTCTTCATACACTAGCTTGGTCAGCGGATCCTATAACTATGGCGAAAACAATGAAAACGATACAGTCAATCTAGATATTAACTTTTTATTCTCAGATAATTTCAATTATAAAGCTTCCTTTAAGCTTAAAAACTTCACGGGCAGATTCTATGCAAAAGACCTCGCTGGAATTCCTACTGGCTGCGGTCAACTATACGAAAAAGCAAAATATATCAAAGTATTAAGAACCACTTCATCGTATCACGCTGTTAAAACCGATTTCTGTGAACCGACAGCACAAAGGTTAGGGTTTTGGAACTTTTCGGAGGGAGATCTTTTTCCCAATGAATTTAGAAACCCTATCCACTGGGATTCAACGGTTGTCACCATACCAGACGGGGCTCAATACACAGGTACCGCTTGGGTTTATAATGTATCTGGACCCTGGAAAGATTTAAATACCAACAATGGCAAAATAATCTCCACTTTAGTTGGAAATAAATTGACTCTAGCGCCTGGCCCAGGCTTCACAAATATGGATCAACGAGGTATTACTTGGTCAAGTTTTCACTTTGAATTAATAGGTACTTGTCAATCCATCCCGGATGAAGACGTTGACTTTACTGTTCATTTTCAAGAATTTGCCTATGTCGCACCCGAGCCCAAAATTCTTTCGAATAATACCATCTTCCATTATTTTGCACCAGAATTTGAGTTAAGTTCTCCCCATCCCACGGTCACCGTTGTTACGGATGAACCCTATTTGGATATTACTATTTGTAATTCATCAGAAATTACAGTGGACTATAACTGGATTAAGGTGAACCAAAATCCAGGTTTTACCATTACAAAAGCTTTTATTTTGGATGCATCTGGAAACGAAACGGCTACGAATTTTTCTCAAATAAATGGAAACACTTACATCGAAGCAGGGCAAGTTGTAAATGGCCCATCTGGATGTAAAACCATTCGTTTTTATGGAGATATTTCCTCTTGTACGGCCACGACCGTTTCTGTGAGTCACGGGTGGGATTGCTCCGCTTATCCTCCAAATTTTGAAGCCTTGGATAGATGCTATATTCTTAATTACGACTTCACTTTAAATCCAGAAGAAGCGCAATTACAACTAGAGGTAACCAGCTTACCTGATTCTATGCAATATTGTGAAAGTTTCTTAATGCAATTGGAGATAAATAGTGCTCAGATAGCTAACCTTTTAGAACCAACCATTAGTTTAGACATTGCAGCTGATATTAGCTTTATGAGTATTGATAGTATTATTGTCGAATATCCTCGAAATTCTGGGAACAGACAATCCGTCTCCACATCCATGAATGGAGGACAAGTTATCTTAAATATATTTGAACATGATGCCATTAGCGATGCCGGTATTGCGGGTAGTCACTTAGAAGCCTCATCGGATGGTAGAATTGCAGTTATAGATTGTTATTTTAATCTTCAGTGCGGATTTGTGGACTTATCCACCATTTCTTTAGGTGCAGAAGGCTTAAGTCCATGTGGATCACCTGCTATCAGTAGTGGTGTGAACTTAACCACTGATGACTTACCTGTTGTAGGTAAGACGAATGATTACTATGTATATCACGATATCACGATACCAGATACTATTAAAAATTGTGGAACAACCCTAACTATTGATTTAGAGTCAACCATCATTGCAGGTACAACTGAAGACAGAGATACCATCACAATTTTAATTCCGAATGGATTAAACTACGTGCCTGGAACTTTTGCCTGTACGGGTGTCAATTGTCCTACATTTGTCAGTTCGACAACAATAGCAGGTCAAGACAAACTTTCACTTGCCATTCCTCCAGGATTAAACAACTTGGACGAAATGCATTATCAGATTGATGTTATTTCTAAGAATGACTATTGTGGTGTTGAATATTTCGACATTGAAAGCTATCTATATGCAACAGGTGGTTTTTGTGGAGGAACGGATTGTGGCTCTGTCAAAAACACCACTGGACACATCTCTGACAGTCTCATAATCTCAAAGCCTAGTTTAGTTTTCTCTACAGAAACGGTAGCTACCTCCATGGTTACCTCTACTGGTGATACAAAATATGGCATCAACCTGCATTTGCTCAACAATGGAATTGATGCAACTTCGGGATATGAATACACTGTATATTGTGCAGATGCAAGTGGTAACAAAGCAACACAAATTTTTAGCGGAAGCTTCACTGATAACATTGCAACTGGAGATTCTCTAACACAAATATTCTATTTTTACGCAAGTACATCCTGCGATCCGAATAATGGACTCGTTATGGAAATCATTCCTTCAAGTGCCAACTGCTTATGTGAAGCCGTTAGTATTTTAATACCGTTGACACCCGGCATGGATGCGAATGATGATACTTACACAATAGATGAAGACACAAACCTTTCGGCAAACGTCACCGATAACGACACACCGACTATTGGCATCACGGTCAACACTGCCCCAATAACAAACGTTACAAACGGAACGCTTACGCTTAATACAGATGGTACTTTTACCTATACGCCAAATCTAGACTTCAATGGAGTCGATAGTTTTGTCTATCAAGTATGTGATAGTGGCAACCCACAACAATGTGATACTGCAACCGTAATTATTAATATTACTCCAGTTACAGATCCGCCAAGAGCAACTGATGATAATTATAGTACAATCGAAGACACACCGCTCACCGGAGAAAATGTGTTGGCTAATGACATCGATCCAGACGGTGGAATATTGACAGTAAGCACTACACCCATTCTTAATACTACGAATGGAGCGCTTACCCTAAATACAGATGGAACATTCATTTATACGCCAAACTTAAATTACTTTGGGCAGGATAGTTTTCAATATGAAGTCTGCAACGATGGTTCTCCTTCTATGTGTGATACTGCTACTGTTTATATTGATGTAATTCCAGTAAATGATCCACCCATTGCTATTGATGATAATTACACCACGCCAGAGGACGTTACCCTTACGGGAAATGTAACCGATAATGACAGTGATGTCGAAGGCGGATTGACCGTCAATACGGCGCCAATATTTAATGTTACAAATGGTACGCTTACGCTAAATGCTGATGGAACATTTACTTATGTACCCAATGCTGATTACGTTGGCAATGATAGTTTTACCTATCAAGTATGCGATATGGGTAGCCCAGCTTTGTGTGATACAGCAGTAGTTTACATTACCGTAACTCCTGTTAATGATCCACCCATTGCTATTGATGATAATTACACCACGCCAGAGGACGTTACCCTTACGGGA
>CAYRVZ010000091.1:0-2366 GCA_964427815.1 uncultured Saprospiraceae bacterium
GATAGACGAAGTAAGAATTTATAACAGAGCTTTAAAACCAAAACGAGTGGAAGAGTTATATTTTGCTCCAGACAGAATTGTAAATCAGGACACTATTATTTATCTAGGAGAATCCGTTCAATTGAATGCGAAATCTCCTTGCGGAATTTCCTATCAATGGTTACCAGAGACCAATGTATCGGATCCCAAAAGTGCCAATCCAGTAGTCATGCCCCAAGTGACTACGACCTATACCTATCAAGTTAACACAGGGCAATGTGTTGGTACAGCAAAGGATGAAGTGACTATTACTGTTGTAGATCCTAGTAAAGTCGATTGTTCAAAATTACTTTTTCCCACAGCTTTCACCCCCAATCATGACGGACTAAATGAGGAGTTTACGTTCGATACGCCTCTAGTGGTACTTGATGAGTTTAAGCTCCTAGAAATATTTGATAGATGGGGCAATAGAGTCTTTTATACTGAGGACTCAAACGAAACATGGAAAGGAACTTTCGGCGATAAAGATGTAAATCCAGGGGTGTTTTTGTATAGAGCGCAATTTGTCTGTCAAGGAGAAAAGCAAAACCAAGTTGGACAAGTTACTTTGATACGGTAAAAACAGATGGTTTAGTTATAATTGATTGTCAAAAAAAAGAAAACGACTATGAGGAAATTATTCCTATTTGTAATATTAACTATTTTAAGTTTATTTGTGGGCAAAGCACAAGTGCCTACTGCTGTACAGACACAATCAAAGGTAGATCTTCAAAATTTCAAACCTTTAACAAAAGCATTGCTTTGGAGAATATCAGGAAAAGGGCTCACCAATACATCCTATCTTTATGGCACGATTCACATGATTGATAAGGCTTCTTTTTTTATGGATAAAGAAACGGAAGAGGCCATTAAAGAGAGCCAAGAAATTGTATTTGAAATTGACCTAGAGGAAGAAATGAATCCGATGGCTATGCTTTCTCTTATGCCTAAAATGATGATGAAGGGAAAAACGCTTAAAGATTTATTGGATGAAGCCGATTATAAATTGGTCCTCTCAAAACTCGCTGAAACGGGCTTACCTTCATTCCTTGTCGAAAAGATGAAGCCAATGTTTGTTTCCGTCATGCTAGAAACGCCCCCTGGAGGTGCAACGGAGGAAAACATTGAAATGGTTTCTTATGAGATGCATATAATGGAATTAGCCAAAAAGCAAAATAAACCGATGGACGGTCTAGAAACAGCTACCTACCAAATGAGCATGTTTGATAGTATTCCGTTGGAGACTCAGGCGCAAATGTTAATCAGCTCTATTAGAGATACGACTGATACGAATAGTGCGGATGGTCTGGCAAAAATTTATCTAGAAAGAGATATTAACAAGATGGTTGATATGATGGGGGAGATGGAAGAAAGCGGCGACGACTCTTTTACGGAGTTTCTATTGAAAGGACGTAATAGAAATTGGATCCCAGTGATGGAAGGAAAGATGAAAAAGGGGACAACCTTTTTTGCTGTTGGGGCAGGTCATTTAGGAGCCAGTTTTGGAGTGATAAATTTATTGCGTTTGGCTGGCTACACCGTTGAACCGATTAAATAAGAATGATGGCTTTGATTAAAACGGTACACGGAAAAACGCCAAAATTTGGCCATAATATTTACCTGTCGGAAAATGCTACCGTAATTGGTGAAGTAGAAATGGGTAATGATTGTAGCGTCTGGTTTCAAGCAGTAGTCAGAGGAGATGTAAATTGGATTAAAATGGGCAATAAAGTTAATGTCCAAGATGGGGCTATCGTGCATTGCACTTATAAAAAAGCACCGACTACAATCGGAGATAATGTTTCAATAGGGCATAGGGCTATTGTACATGGATGTACTATCGGTAAGAATGTATTGATTGGAATGGGCGCCATCGTGATGGATCATGCTGTAATCGGAGATAATGTTTTGATAGCTGCTGGTGCGGTCGTACTAGAAAATACGATTGTGGAATCGGGAAGTATCTATGCTGGAGTTCCTGCAAAAAAAGTTAAAAGTTTATCCGAAGAAACCTTTAAGAACACAGTTAAACGAATAGCAGATAGTTATAATTTCTATGCAGATTGGTATCGCTGACATAAGGTTTATAGGGAGGACCGAATAAGTAGATTATGCCTCAAAAAATTGCTCAATGATATTCGATACGATTTGCATAGTCATGTTAAGTTTAGTTGCAATCTCACTAATGGCAAGTCCTTTTTTATGTAGTTTTAGGACTTGAAGGGTTAGTTGAATGCCAATTTCTTCCCCCTTACGAATGCCAATTTCCTCGCCCTTGCGGATTCCCTTGCGAATTCCAATCTCTTCACCCTCTTTAAGAAGTCTTTCATACGTAGTCATAACAGTAG
>CAYRVZ010000091.1:2466-7152 GCA_964427815.1 uncultured Saprospiraceae bacterium
TACGTAGTCATAACAGTAGATTTTACGGGTTTTGGTAAATTTTTAATCATTTCGCTCCAATTTTTAATAGGGATCTGGTGAATACTTGCTAAATAAACGAACGTGACTTCCAAAAAGTTCTTTCCAAGTTGAAAATCAACGTATTCCATTGACCGATACACGATACGATCCATATGATTGTATAGATACTGATCGTCTCGCCCAAACTTTAAGGCCATGACCATATTAACAACCATTGCATTAATGTGCATTGCTAATATTTCTTCCTCAGAATAATCTGACAAATCAACCAATATATAGTCAAATATAGGTAAAAATCGCTTAAAATACTCATTTGGAAGCAAAAAAAAGTCAACCATTTCTTTTTTCTTCCATCTTTCTTTGCCGTGATAGATGACCATTGGAATGATTAAGGGTCTTGGTTGCTCTTGTTTTATATGCTGAGCCCAGATGTTGCCGATGTATCCATGTAGTTGAAAAATGGTGTCTTCCTGATAATAACTCTTGTGTTCAAATAACAGACTGACAAATATATCTTGCTCTGTTTCTTTGAATTTAGTTTTATATATGATGTCAGAAATAGCCGTTTTTAGTTGTTCATCTATAAAGGAATCGGTGACTTGCTCAAAATGCTCAAAATCAATAGACTCCGAAATCTCTGATGGTAGAAAAGCCTTTACAAAATCTTTAGCTATCTCCTTGTTTGACAATACTGACCGAAAGTATTTATCGTGGGGGTTGTTTATTTTCTCTTCCATTTTGTATGTTTATCGGCCAATAAACAAAAAAAATAAACAATATCAAATATAACAATAATTTTTCATTTGAAAAAATCTTAATTCACCACTTTGCGACCTTGAACCGAATAGACCATGGGAATATGGCTACTTAGATGCTTGATACGATATTGGTTAAGCTTTACCGCCTCAGTATGATTGAAACAATCATAAGGTGAATAATCATACTCTCGAAGAGAATGAATTGTAATTCCATTTTGTATCAGGGCATTCAAGACCTCTCCAAGTCCATGATTCCAAGTGATGGATTTTAGTTTTACGGGCGCTTCTAATGCGGCATAAGTGCCTTGTATATCCTCTACAATTGGGTCAGCTTTAAAATAGGGATAAGACACTTTCGTAAAATCATCATCAAACATCCATACAACCGGATGAAATTCTATAAAGATTAATTGCCCAGATGGTTTTAAGAATCTATTAATAATATTTGCCCATTTATCCAGGTCAGGCAACCACCCAATGACCCCAAAACTAGTATAAACTATATCAAATTGTTGGTTCAAATGAAGAGGTAAATCATAAATGTCACAACAAATAAAAGTAGCATCGATGTCACTTTTATTCGCAAGAATATTCGCTTCGGCTATTGCTTTGTCGGATATATCCATTCCCGTGACTTGTGCACCCAATCTAGCCAAAGACAACGTGTCCAGACCAAAGTGACATTGTAAATGAAGCACGCTTTTACCACTAATATCACCAATTAAATCTAGCGTAATATTATCTAAAGAAGACTGACCGGATAAAAATCCCTCAACGTCATAAAAGTCAGATTTTATATGATATTCAGTTCGTTGATTCCAAGAATTCTTATTGATTTTCTTATAATCCATTAGACTGGTAAATACAAATTACCCTTTATCACACCACGTGAAATGACTATTTTTTGTATTTCTGAAGTACCTTCATAGATTTGAGTAATCTTAGCATCTCGCATCAATCGCTCTACATGATATTCTTTCACATAGCCATAACCTCCATGTACTTGAATCGCTTCTATCGTTACATCCATAGCAACAGAAGAGGCTTTTAATTTGGCCATGGCTGAAGCCATACCATAGTCCTTGCCTTCATCCTTTAGACTGGCTGCACGATACACCAACATTCTTGCCGCCTCAATCTCCGTAACCATATCTGACAGCTTAAAAGCAATTGCCTGATGCTGGGCAATGGGCTTACCAAAAGCGATTCGTTCATTTGCGTAAGCAGCAGCTAGTTCATAGGCTCCTTGAGCAATGCCCAACGCCTGAGAAGCAATACCAATTCGACCTCCTGCTAAAACTTTCATGGCAAACTTAAACCCAAATCCATCTTCGCCAATCCTATTCTCTTTTGGAATCTTTACATCTTGATACATAATGGTATGCGTATCGGAAGCACGGATGCCTAGCTTGTCTTCCTTGGGACCGATTACCACACCATCCCAGCTTGTTTCGACCAAAAAAGCATTGATACCACGACTTCCTTTACTCTTATCTGTTTGGGCAATAACAATATGAAGTTTTGAGCTACCCCCATTTGTAATCCAGTTTTTGACTCCGTTTAATAGGTAGTGATCTCCTTTATCTTCCGCGGTTGTCCGCTGCATGGTCGCGTCACTACCGGCTTCGGGTTCTGATAAACAAAAGGCGCCTATCCACTCACCTGTAGCTAATTTTGTAAGATACTTATGTTTTTGTTCTTCAGAACCATATGTTTCTATGCCCCAACAAACCAATGAATTATTAACGGACATGGCTACAGAACAAGAACTGTCCACTTTAGAAATTTCTTCCATTGCAATGACATAGGACAAGGTGTCCATTCCGCCTCCTCCGTACTTGGGATCCACCATCATCCCTAAAAATCCCATGTCTCCCATCATTTTTAATTGTTCTGTGGGATGTGTTTTGTGCGTGTCTCGGTCGATGACACCGGGTAAAAGTTCTGTTTGTGTAAAATCTCTTGCAGCTTGTTTGACTGCAACTTGTTCTTCTGTAAGGTAAAAATCCATTTTTTCTTGTTTTGTCACAAATGAAGGAATGCCATTTGTTATGATTAGGGGTCGCTAAATTACGGATTTTGTGGGAGGTAAGTTGTTTTATTGCAAAAAAATGTAAGGTGATTTTGGAATTTTCTTGAATGTTTGGCAGAAAACTGGGGCAGATTCAAACCTACAATCTATTTAAAGCTGTATTTCTACTCAATTCTTATACGAATAAGATTGAATAAACAATAATTTCGTTTACTTTTGCACGTTTCTAAAAGAAATTAATGCACGTGTTTATTAGTATTTTCAACATTCAAGCGCCTCTTTATTTGGCTTTATTGCTATTATTGCCACTACTTTGGTATGTTTTTCAGTTGTATACTTCCTTTCGGAAAAAAGGCGTCTTGGTCTTTGGTTCAATGGTTTCTGATGATAACCCTAATCAGGTAGGAAGAAATTTTTGGTTGTTTTTAATTGGCATGGCCTTCTTAGCCATAGCGGCACTCAACCCACGTATTCAGGGTCAACCCGTTAAAATCGATAAAAAAGGGGGAGATGTCATTTTTGCTATTGATGTTTCTAAAAGCATGTTGGCTCAAGATATCAAACCTAATCGTTTGGAAAGAGCAAAGTTAGTTTGTCTTGATTTGCTAAAAGGATTTGATAATCAACGGGTTGCGGTAGTCGTTTTTGCGGAAGGAGCCTACGTGACTATGCCTTTTACCACTAATTACTCGTCAGTGAGTACTTTTGTGATGGAAGCTTCTCCCAATTTAATAAGTGCGCAAGGAAGTAGCTTAGCGAACTTGATTGCGACGCTACTTGAGTTTTTTGGAAAAGATGAAGTAGCGGAGCGTGGGGTAGTGGTTTTGTCTGATGGCGAGGACCATAGTGAATTAACCTCTAAGGTAGTAAGCAAGGCAAATCACCAAGGTTTGATTTTTTTTCCTGTAGGGATGGGTACTGCACATGGTGGTCCCATTCCGCAAGGTCGGGGCTATTATTTGGAAGATAAAAGTGGTAAAAAAGTGATTACTAAACTAAATGCACACTCTTTAAAAAAAATGACAGGAAAGAATGGACAGTATTTTTCTGTTGCAGAGACACATGCTCTCTTACGTGAAATTCGCCAATTGAGAGATAGTAATTTTTCAGATATTACGACTTTTGAATACCGAAGCTTGTTCCAATATTTTTTATTTCCGGGTTTAGTATTCATAATACTTTCTTTTGTTGACAAAAAAATAAGTCTAAAAAAATGAATAAATATCCATTTGTATTATTAATGCTAATGTCCATTAGTAATCTTTCGCTTGCGCAAAAGGCACACGAATATTTCCTGAAAGGAGATAGGAGTTTTAAGAAAGAGGAATTTGCGAAAGCGGCGGAATATTACGAAAAAATCACGAATACAGATAGTGATAATGCCCAAGCTTTCTATAATTTGGGTGTAGCTGAAGCCAAAAGAAGCCAAAAGGAAAAAGCACTTAAATATTTTGCGAAAGCAGCAGAACTAGCTGACAATCAAAAAGATAGGGCAGCAGCATTGTATAATTCAGGTACACTACTCCTTTCGGAAAAAGACCAGTTAGACAAGAGTATTGAATTGCTAAAGGAGGCACTTAGAAATAGTCCAAGAGATAAGGCTATCCGGAAAAATTTAGCGAAAGCAATCCAATTGAAAAAACAAAATCAACAAAAAAAACAAGACCAGAATAATAAACAGAACCAAAACGAAAATAAAGAGCAACAACAGCAAAAAAAACAAAACCAAAGCCAGAATAAAAGTCAAAACCAGAATCAGAAGGAAAATCAAAAAGCGAATAAAGACAGAAACAAGAAAAAACAAGAAGAAGAAAAAGATGGTAAAAAACAAAACGACACACCCGAAAAAAAGAAAAAAGACAAATCAGTTGAGTC
>CAYRVZ010000091.1:7252-10061 GCA_964427815.1 uncultured Saprospiraceae bacterium
CCGAACAAAAAAGAAGGGCCTTGGATAGACTGCAATCTGTAAAGGAGGCTGAAAGTAAGGTCCGCAGAAAAATACAGCGAAGCAGAGGTCATACTAGGCATACTGGGAAGGAATGGTAAACGGATTTATTTGGGAAATAAAACACCTTTATACTAACTATTTTATGGTATCTTTCGTCTTATAAATGCATATTAATTGGAGAAAAACGGAATTGCATGGTTTTTGCGCCTAGATTTCCAATTTATTCGATTAACTTTCGTTTAGGAAGTGCATCTATAAAGATAGATAAACACCACTTAAACACCACATAACTACTTTTAACACAACTACTTATAAATGAAGTTTCCTAATCCGATTCCAGTCAAAGAGATTGCTAAACGTATTGGAGCTGATATTATCGGTTCAGCAACGCAGAAGGCTTTTGGTATCAATGAAATCCACAAAGTAAGACCAGGAGATATTACTTTTTCTGATGTGGAAAAATATTTTGAAAAGTCCTTAGAATCTGAGGCAACCATCATTATTTTGAATAAAATTGTGCCTTGTCCCGAAGGTAAGACTATCTTAATTGTGGACAAACCCTTTGAAGCTTACGATTCTTTGGTTAAAGAATTTAGGCCTTTCCGCCCTTTAACTGCTGTTATTGCGGAAGATGCAATAATCGGAGATAATACACACATAGAACCCAATGTTATCATTGGGAATCATGTCGTTATAGGTGATAATTGCCACATCCAAGCAGGAGTGGTTATTCAAGATTATACTATTATTGGAAATAATGTCGTCATCCAATCAGGTACGGTTATTGGTTCGGACGCTTTTTATTTTAAACGTAAGCCCGAAAAGTATATCAAATGGCGATCTGGTGGTAGAGTGATCATTAAGGATAATGTAGAGATTGCAGCTAATTGTACCATAAATAAAGGAGTATCGGGTGATACAATCCTTGGGGAAGGAACCAAATTGGACTGTATGGTTCATGTTGGGCACGGTGTAGAAGTAGGCGCTAATTGTCTCTTTGCGGCACAAGTTGGCATCGGGGGTAAAACGGTGATTGAAGACGGTGTTGTGCTTTTTGGTCAAGTAGGTGTGGCACAAAATATTCATATTGCCAAAAACGCTGTTGTATTAGCCAAATCCGGAATAAGTAAAAATTTAGAAGAGAATAAAGTGTATTTTGGGTACCCAGCCAAAGAAGCAAAAACCACCTTTAGAGAACTTGCTGCCTTGAAACAATTACCTGAATTTATTAGAGCTAACTTGAAATTATTGAAATCATAGCTTGAGGTCTGAATTGACTAGTCTTTCTCTTCTATTCTGATGCCTATCAGTAAAATAGTGGCGATAGCAGACTTGCTTTTGCCAATAATAAAAGTGTAATGTGGGTAGTTGAAAGTATTAAAAATGAAACCTTTTGATTTTTAAAGACTTAGTAGTACTAGAATTAGCAAGTGTTTTGGCGGGGCCTGCCGTTGGTTTGTTCTTTGCAGAGCTAGGAGCGAAAGTAATTAAAATTGAAAATTCCTCCACTGAGGGAGATGTGACCAGAAGATGGCGGTTAGCTGATGAAGACAAGTCTAGACATTATTCTGCCTACTATTGTAGTGTGAATTGGCACAAAGAAACCATTTTTAAAAACCTCAGGGATGAAGCCGATCAAGCTTTTATTTTTGATTTGGTAAAAGAGGTGGATATTGTAATCGCGAATTTTAAATCTAGTTCTGCTGCTAAACTAGGTATGGATTATAACACCCTAAAAGAGATCAAGCCTTCCTTAATTTATGGACAGATAAACGGCTATAAGTACAAGGATAAACCCGCTTTTGATGTTATTTTACAAGCAGAAACAGGCTTTTTGTCCATGAATGGTGAACCAAACGGGCAGCCTGTCAAAATGCCTGTTGCGCTCATTGATGTGCTGGCTGCGCATCAGTTAAAAGAAGGTATATTAATTGCCCTTTTACATAAGTACCAAACAGGAAAAGGCAGTTTTGTAGAAACATCGTTAGAGGAAGCTGCCATTGCTTCTCTAGTGAACCAAGCTTCTAATTATCTCATGGAAGGACATATTGCCAAAAGGTTGGGCGTTGAACATCCGAATATCGTTCCCTATGGAACAATCTTTTCAACGAAAGATGGAATAGACTTGGTCATTGGTGTCGGAACTGAAAAGCAATTTGCTAATCTGTGTCATTGTCTCGATATCCCAGAAATAGCGCAAGACAAGAAGTTTGAGACAAACAAACAAAGGGTGCTGAATCGGGTAGAGATAAATCAAATCCTGGCGGATAGATTTAAGTTCTTCTCTTTCGATACTATTTTTGATTGTTTGCTAAAGGCAGGTGTTCCAATCGGCAAACTAAATACCATTCAAGACGTATTTCAATCTAAAGTTGGAAATGAAATGATATTGACTGAAAAGATGGAGGATGGTGAAATCTCTAAGCGCGTGGCCTCTATTGCTTTTAAAATAAAGTAACGGTCATAAAAAAGCCCTGTCAAGGAACAAACTCGACAGGGACAAAACAAAAAACAAACACTGTGAACAAACATCTTGACCTTTCCAGATGAAAAGGCGTATTTCTTTTTTGGGTTGTCTATGATACAAGGGGATTGGGGCGGAGAAAGGAAAAGCCCCCCAGTTTTATCTGGGGGACAAAACAAAAACTATGAACAAACACTCACCCTCAATTTAGGGAAGATGACCGGCTCTATTTCTCTCTTCACTATTACGTCGTCATCTTCATAATAGGAATAAGCAATTATCTTGCCAAAGTAGCTGCAGCGCAATGCAACTACTCAAACCGTT
>CAYRVZ010000092.1:0-10040 GCA_964427815.1 uncultured Saprospiraceae bacterium
TGCAACCCTCCTGTTTCTGAATTATTGAATTTTATGAGCCAGTCAGGCAGCAATGCCTTGTCTATGAGGGTCTTAACACAAAACAACAAACATGCGACAAATTTTTATCTTGTTAATCCTTGTCTTTAGTATTAATTCTGTTCAAAGCCAAGTAGTGGCACCTTGTAGTCCAACGGATGATTTAGCTTATGATTTTTGCATAGATGTTTGTGCGATTTGTGACATAGGCTTACTAAACGGCTATGTTGGAAATACTGGCACTTGGTCTGGTGATGTGTTTTATGCTGGAGAAGTATTTTGTGTATCGGGTGGCGTGAGCGGAGGAGTCCACAATAATGGGTGGGTTGCTTTTGTTGCTACACAAACGACACTTAATTTGCTGTTTTCTTTTGACAATTGTACGGGTGGTGATGCCAATGGTAATTCAGGACTCCAAACAGCTCTTTATGAAACGGCAAATTGTATTGATATGATAAAGGTTGCTTGTCATGCGGAATTAAATGCAAGTTCCTATAATTTAATCGCTAATAACTTAGTGGTCGGACATACTTATTATCTAATGATGGATGGTTGGGCAAATTCAATATGTGATTTTGAGATAGAGGTGATTGAAGGAGCGGGTAATCCTACTGTTTTACCTTCTACACCCATTGGAGGTCCCCAATCAGTTTGTCTTAGTGAAAGTACTGGATATACTTTTGGCCCTGTGAGTGGAGCTTATTATTCTACTTGGGTACTGCCTCCTGGTGCAACTATCCTGGGTGAGAATCCTGCGACAGTAATTTTGGATGACAATGCGCCCACTACCGTTTATATTGATTTCGGACCTAATCCAACTAGTGGACAAATCTGTGTTACGCCCTATAATGGATGCCAAGTAGGTAATGAAGTTTGTTTGCCAGTAACCATTGAACCTATCCAAGATACGAATTTGGATCCCATTGCGGTCTGTTTTGGAGAAACTTATACATGGATTGATGGAGTAAGTTATACCAATAACAATACCGCTCCTTTTCCAAATACTATCACTAAGCAACAACTATTTGGGGGAGGGAGTTCTGGGTTTTGTGATAGTACCGTGATTCAAGACATTATTTATTTGCCGAGCTTAGTCACAAACCTACCCGATATTATTGCATGTCAAGGAGAAACTATTATGGTTGGGTCACAAGCAGTTACGACCACGCAAGTTGTTTCTACGACTGTGACCAATTATGCAGGGTGTGATAGTACCATTAATGTGTTTGTCCAATTTATATCTAATGATGCACAAGCCAATGGTCCACTGGCAATCGGTTGTACAGGAAATAATCCACAGTTGGTAGGTTCTGGTACCACCTCCAACGGCACCTATGCTTGGTATGATCCTACTGATGCCCTTGTAAGTAATACCTTGACGGCAACGCCTTCTGTTTCGGGAGATTATTATTTTGTTGTGACCAATACGAGCGGAGGTACAACCTGTATGGATACTGCATTTGCAGCCGTTACGGCTGATTTGGCGCTTCCGCTAAATGTAATGGCTACTGCTTCAGGAACTATTGGTTGCACCGCAAATGCCTCGGCTACTTTAACAGCGACTTCTTCTACTCCAGGCGCAACTTTCCAATGGCTTGATCCTTCTACCAATCCTATTGGAGGACCAGGTGCAACTACAATCGTAACGCAAACGGGCATTTATCAGGTAGTGGCAACCAACCCTACTAGTGGGTGCACTGCAACTTTTGATATTGAAGTATTGGGTGATTCGTCAATTCCAGATATAACGGCAACTGGAGGGGCAATTGATTGCGATAATCCCACTGCGACTATAGTAGTTACTTCTACGACTTCTGGAGTTGAGTATGCTTGGACAGGTCCAAGTGCGTACGCATCGACACTGCCTTCTAACTCCGTATCTAATACGGGTAGTTATACTATTGTCATTACAGACCCAAGTAATGGCTGTACAAACTCAACCTCTGTTGAAGTGGAAGATAATACAGCTTTACCTAGTGTGACAGCCAGTGGAAATACCGTGGGTTGTGGCTCTACGGGAGTGACTATCACCGCAGTATCAGCGGATGCTACTTCCTTTAGTTGGACAGGCCCAAATAATTATTCCTCAAATATGCAAAACCCAGCAGATATAACGATGGCTGGAACCTATACCGTCGTGGTGATAAATAGCTTTGGATGTAACAATTCCACTACTGCTTTGGTGAATGCGGATGATAACTTACCATCGGTAAGTCCTATTGGTGGAACGGTCTCTTGCACGGACTTGAATGTAACCGTTGCCGCAAATGCAGCCCCTTCAAATGTAAGTTATAGCTGGACAGGGCCCAATAGTTTTTCAAGTTCTGCGCCAACTTTCTCAACAAGTGAACCAGGTACTTATACTGTAGTTGTCACCAATGACGCAAACCAATGCACGGCAGAAGGAACGGTCCTAGTCGGGGAAGATTTAACGGAGCCTATTTTGAGTTTATTGGCTGATGCTTTTACAATTGACTGTAACAATCCGGATGTTCTTTTGACGGCAACGTCCGATGTCAATACGTTCAGTTGGTCAGGAAATGGACTAAATAATACGACCTCTTCTGTCACCGTGACCCAAGGGGGAGTCTATACAGTGGAAGTAACGGGTTCTAATGGATGCAAGACTACTGAAAGCATTACCATTGATGAAGATAGTGCGCAACCAGATGTTACAGCTGCGGACGTAAATATTTCTTGTGCCGTTCTTAATCCAATGATAGTTGCCTCTTCTACTGTAGATCCGACGACGACTTATAGTTGGACAGGACCTAATTCTTTTTCGGCTGATGAAGCTTCAGCGGAGGTGACCATTTCAGGTACCTATACGGTCTTGCTGACCAACACAGAAAATGGGTGTACCAATTCAACAACTATTGAGGTCAATGACCTGGTCGTTGTACCGAATTTAACAACTACCGGCAGTATGTTAGGTTGTGGTAATAATTCTACACAAATTTCTGCGAGTGCGCCTGCGGGTTCTTCCTATAGTTGGACAGGGCCCAATAACTTTGCTGGGACAGGTAGCTCGGTGAATGTCCCTGTTGTGGGTATTTATACGGTTACGATTACGGATGCTAATGGTTGTACAGCTTCTGGAACAGCTGAAGTATTACCAGATGTTTCTTTACCAGAATTGACAACAATTCAGTCAGGTTTGATTACTTGTGACAATGCCTCTTCGGCTACATTTACAGCTTCTTCCTCGACCCCTGGCGTATCCTACCAATGGACTGGACCGGGGATAAATTCAACGGATTTATCTATTAGTGTTTCGGATGATCAAGAGTATATTGTGGTCGTGACAGCTCCAAATGGCTGCACCAACCAAGCCGCTTTAACGGCAGATGTAGATATGGATGTACCAGAATTAACAAACTTAAATGCTTCAAATATTTTAAATTGTACTGTTCAAGAGGCTACTTTATCGGCCACTACGAATGCTGTTTCCTACCAATGGACTGGACCATCTAGTTTTTCAAGTGTTCAGGCGATGCCAGAAGTTTCGGTGGTCGGAGAATACACTGTGGTCGTAACAGGGAGCAATGCTTGTACCATTTCGGATGTCGTATTAGTAGAGGAGGATCTCGCCCTTCCAGACGTTTCTGCTTCGGATGGTGTAGTAGGATGTACGAATCCGACCACTATTTTGACGGCAACGTCTTCCAGTAATATTACAAATTATTCTTGGTCGGGCCCAGGAGGGTTGGATGAGTCAACTCAGGCAATTACTGTTTCAAATGCAGGCGAGTATATAGTCGTAGTGACAGGTGATAATGGTTGTACCCAAACGGCTACTTCAACGGTTACTGCGTCTTCGGACTTGCCAGAGGTGTCCGCAACGGGTGGAATATTAACCTGCTTGAATACGTCTGTAGATTTAATGGGAAGTTCGATCACAACTGGAGCAACGGGTATTTGGACGCAAGGTCAAAATCCTATCACTTCCGATTTTCCTTATTCCGCTTCTTTACCCGGAGATTATACTTTGACGGTAACAGCCCCCAATGGTTGTACGCAAGAGCTCACAGTTTCCGTTACAGAAAGTATTGAGGAGCCAGATGTAACCGCATTAGCGCCAGCAGAATTAACTTGTCAAGCGACTACGATTTCGATTTATGGAAATTCAAATACGCCAGATGTAACCTTCCAATGGTCAGGTCCTAATGGGTATAGTTCTTCGACACATAACCCAAATGATATTTCGACAGAAGGAATATACATCTTGACTGTTTCGGCACCTAATGGCTGTACAAAATCAGCAACGGTAGAGGTGACAACTGATGGTGATTTGCCAAATGTGACCGCTTTGGGTCATGATTTAAATTGTGATATAGTTGAAGTTACTTTGACGGGTTCTTCTATGACTTCTGGGGTGGTTTATAATTGGTCAGGACCAGGTGTTACGACGCCTTCTTCGCAAAATCAACTAGTCACATTACCAGGTATTTATACGGTAGAGGTAACGGCATTGAATGGCTGTACCCAAGAAACCACTGTTACCGTTGGACAAGATTTGACTCCGCCTATTATTACGGATGCACAAGGCGGTACTATCCTTTGCGGAAGTACTTCCACCACCTTGATGGGATCCTCTTCTACCATGGGTGCAACTTTTACATGGATCGGACCAGGTGGTGTTGAATATAATGAAGCTAATCCAACGGTGGATGAAGTAGGTACTTATACTTTGGTGGTGACCAATCCAATAAGTAAATGTACTGCAAGTCAAGAGGTTGAAGTCCAAGAAGATATTAATGCACCAGATGGTGAGGTCAGTGTAATGGGAGAGGTTACTTGCGTAAATAATGAAGTCCAAATTAGTGGTACTTCCACAACGTCTGGGGTTACTTATACGTGGACTTCCCCGTCAAATCAAACATTAGATGGCGCGGGTCCTCATACCGTTTCGGAAGAAGGAGATTTTAAATTATTAATTCTTGCACCCAATGGATGCGAAACAATTAAAAATTTAGCAATCCCTATTAATAAGGATGAACCCGGTGCAACAATTAATAATATTACTTTGGGTTGTGGCGAAACAGGCACTTTGATGGCAACCACAAATCCAAAAGGTACGGCCTCATACAATTGGACAGGACCGAGTGGGTATTCTAGTTTAATGAATGAACCCAATGATATTTCTATTGCTGGTACTTATACGGTGATCATAACAGATAGTAATAATGGATGTACGAGTACCGCAACAACAGAAGTAGAAGCCAACCAAGATTTACCAAATGTATCGGCTTCTGCTCCTACAGAATTAAACTGTAATATGGATCCGATTACGATTATAGGGGAATCAACCACACAAGGCGTAACGAGCTACGTTTGGTCTGGTCCAAATGGATATATGGAGCCTGTACAGAATCCAAACAATGTCCTCATCCCAGGTACTTATACTTTGACGGTAACAGGCCCCAATGGCTGTACCAATTCAGCAGATGTGGAAGTGGCAGTTGATGGAGATTTACCAAATGTAAACGCCTCAGCTCCTACTCAATTAAATTGTGACATGGATCCAGTAACCTTGGAAGGGAGTTCATCCACACCTAATGTAACAGGCTATGTGTGGTCAGGACCCAATGGATATACAGCAAGTGTCCAAAGCCCAAATGATGTAACAGAACCCGGTACTTATACATTGGTGGTTACTGCCGCAAATGGTTGTATTAATTCTGCCGATGTGGAGGTACAAGTGGATGGTGATTTTCCTAGCCTAGTAGCGGTTGGAGGAGAATTGAACTGTGGATCAACTGGAATATTGATTACGAGTATGTCTTTGACTTCGGGTGTTACGTATCAGTGGACTGGGCCTGGAATAGGCGGTACAGCCAATCAACCCAATCAATTTATTACAGTTGGAGGTAGCTATACGGTTGAGGTTACGGCGACTAACGGATGTGTACATGATACTACATTTGTGGTAGAAGAGGATATGGATTTGCCCGTCATCACGAATGCGCAGGGAGGGACAATTCTTTGTGGAACGGTTTCTACTACATTAATAGGGGAGTCTTCTACGCCAGGGGTAAGTTACGCTTGGGTAGGACCAGGAAATGTGGAATATACCTTCCAAAATCCAGTAGTAGATGAAGTGGGTACCTATACCTTGATTGTAACAGATCAGACAAATGAATGTACAGCAACTCAAGAAGTTCAAGTCCTGGAAGATGTAAATGCACCATCTGGAGACGTCAGCGTCTCGGGAGTTATTACTTGCGCAAATGATAATGTTCAAATTGAAGTGACTGCTTCTGTGGGAAACTCTTATTTGTGGACTTCGCCTTCTAATCAGACTATAATTGGGGCAGGGCCGCATACGGTGATGGAAGACGGTAACTTTAAATTAGTTATTACCGGAGCGAATGGATGTGAAACAATTAAAAATCTTGCCATAACGGTTAATAAAACGGAACCAGGTGCTAGCATCGAGGCTATTGTTTTGGGCTGTGATGATCCGATTGGAACTTTGTCTGTAACAACCAATCCGATTGGAATGGCCTCATACCTATGGTCAGGCCCCAATGGTTTTTCTAGTACGATGTCTGCGCCCAACAATATTACTGATGAAGGTTCCTACACCGTAGTGATTACAGATAGCGATAACGGTTGTTCTAGTTCTGCTACGACGATGGTGACTAGTAATCAAGACTTACCAGATGTATTCGCAAATGATGCGAGTATAGATTGTAATAATCCGACGGTGACTATTATTGCAGGTAGTGCCACTGATGGGGTGACTTTTGAGTGGACAGGACCGAATGGCTTTAGCTCTACGATTGATAAACCCAATGTCTCTAAAGGTGGAGATTATTTGTTGACCGTTACGGATCCTACGTCAGGTTGTACCGCTCAGGCAATCTCCAAAATTGGTGAGGACTTTGCGGAGCCTACTGGGGTAAAAGCCACGGTATCTGGGATTATCACCTGTACCGATCCGAGTGTGACCATCGAGGGTTCTTCTTTGATGTCAGGCATGTTTTATGCTTGGACAGGTCCCAATAGCTTTACAGCCAATGTGCAAAACCCAATGGTAAGCGATCCTGGGGAATATATTTTGACGGTTCAAGGACCCAATGGATGTACAACCGAAGCGGCCATTATCGTTGAGAAAGATAGTGAATTTCCGACCATTCAGACGACCATTGATGATGTTTTGACTTGTGTAAAAATGGAAGTAGCCGTGCATGCTGAAGAAACGTCTGGTAAATCACTTACTTACGTTTGGTCTGGACCCAATGGTTTTTCGGCAAGCGTAGCGGATGTAATGGTCTCAGCTCCAGGTATTTATACCGTAGAAGGAACTGCAGCTAACGGTTGTATCGTAACTACGCAGGCTGTTGTCGAGATTAATGATACGCCTCCAATGGCTGTTGCTGGAGGCGGATTTGAGATAGATTGCATTATTACCGAAGGAACATTAACGGCAGAGGGTTCTGCAATAGGATCTAGTATCTCATATTTATGGACGACCACTCAGGGACACATCGTAGAAGGTGAAGATATAAAGCCCAATCCTTTAGTAGATGGTCCAGGGTTGTATGAACTCATAGTGACGGATGCAACAAATGGTTGTTCTGCCACCGCTACAGTAGAAGTAACAGTTGATCCTTCAATACCCAGTGAATTGGATCTACAGGTGCGACATGTTTCTTGTTACGGTGAAAAAGATGGGTCTGCTTTGATAGTGAAAGTAATTGGGGGACAAGCTCCGTATCAATATACATTTAATGGATCTGATGTTGGAATACAAACCAACTTCGTGGACCTAGGGCCTGGTGATTATCCGATTACGGTCATTGATGCCAATGGGTGTAAATTAAATTCAGGAGTCTCTATTACAGAACCCAAACTATTGACTGTTGACTTAGGACCTGATAGACTCGTAGAGTTTGGGGATGAAGTGAAAGTAGAAGCATTGGTTTTTGATACGAAGCTTATTGCGATGGTTGGTTGGAATGACTACTTGGATTCTACCTGTCTGCTCACTAATCCGATGGAATGCTATCTACAACAATTTATTGCAGAAAGAACAACCACTTTTGAGGTGAGTATTACCGATACAATGGGATGTTTGGCAACTGATAGAATGATGGTATTTGTAGAAAAACCTAGAAACGTGTATTTCCCTAATACATTCACCCCAAATGGAGATGGACACAATGATATCTACACAATCTCTTTTGGTAGAGGGGTCGAACACGTTAATAGTTTTGAGATCTATGACAGATGGGGCACGATGATTACGGCAGTCTCAGATATTCCACCAGGACAAAATGTCCTAGTGTGGGACGGTTCTTTTAAAGGAAAACCAGTAGATCCTGCGGTTTATGTTTACCGTGCTGAGATTCGTTTTAAAGATGGGGAGACAGAATCATTCATGGGAGACATTACGGTTATTCGGTAAAACTGCGACTTCCTGTAGTTATTGGATTGTCAAGATGATTTTCCTAAAAAGTAAACCCGTTGGGCGTTGCCATGCAACACCAGCGGGTTTATCGATTATGGACAAATCAGTATAATTTCCAACCTCTAAGATCTGTTTTCTAACCAAAAACGATTATTCTCGTACAATTCCTTAGGGTTTTATCCCTTATAAACGCTTTTCTAATGAACACGAAGCCTATGTCTATAGCTTAGTGTTTTGATATATATGTACTACAAAGCTACAGAAGGCGTTATGAACGAGAGAAAACCCACAGTATCAGTGATTTAACTCCACGAATTAAAAGGAACATTATGGCAGTCAAGAAAATTTTCAAAAGATTCTTTATCTTTATAATAGTACTTTTTGTACTGTTGATAGGGGCATTGGTCGCGATTCCATATTTTTATAAGGACGATTTAATAGCAGCAGTCAAGGATAGCATTAATGAGACCATGGTGGCGACTGTCGATTTTAAAGATGCGGACGTGTCTATTTTTCGAAGTTTTCCGAATTTGACGCTTTCGCTAAAAGATTTGTCGATTATAGGGCAAGAGGCATTTAAAGACATCACCTTATATAAAGCAGCTAGCACCGACCTGACCATTGATATTCAATCTGCCATAAATGCTGGCGATGGTCCGATTTCAATCAAAAAAATAGTACTGGATCAGCCCGAAATTAATATTTTAGTCTTACCTAAAGGAGAAGCCAATTATGATGTTTCTAAAACAGTAGAGGGGGCAGTTGAGAAAGAAACTAAGTTTAATCTGAATCTAAGTGAATACGAAATAAAAGATGGACACTTTATCTATGATGATCGGAGTATAGAATATTTTATGGAAATCGAGCACCTGAACCACATAGGTTCGGGGCATTTTACAGAAGCTATTTTTGACCTGGATACAAAGTCCAAGATAGAAGCCCTTACGGTCAAATATGGAAATATTGCCTATTTGTCAAAAGTAAAAACGGAGTTGAATGCCATTTTTAACATTGACACAAAGCAATCAAAATATACCTTAAAAGAAAATGACATTAAACTCAACAATCTAAAAGTATTGGTAGATGGCTTTATTCAAATGATGCCAAATGACATTATTAAAATGGATATGAAATTTGATGCGCCAAGTAATGATTTTAAGGACTTACTTTCCATTTTGCCAGCGGCTTATATCAAGGATTTTGCGCAAGTGAAATCATCGGGTAAGTTTGAATTAAAAGGTTCAGTATCAGGTGATTATGGTGGTGAAAAAGAAACGTACCCCGCAATGGATTTTGTGATAAATGTAGAAAATGGAAAGGTGAAGTATCCTACCTTGCCCATGGGTATTGGGGATGTCAGTATCCAATCTAAAATTTCTAAACCGCAAGGTAGCTTGAACCATTTGGTGGTGAATATGCCGACCTTTCGGTTAAAAATAGGAGCAGATCCCATTGAAGGAAGGTTGAAGTTAACTTCTCCAATGACGGATCCTAATATTGATACCAAAATTAAAGGGTTGTTGAATTTGGCTAATTTTGCGAAAGCGTGGCCAATGGAAGAGGTGAAGTCTTTAGCGGGAATAATTGATGCTGATATTATATTGAA
>CAYRVZ010000093.1:0-9821 GCA_964427815.1 uncultured Saprospiraceae bacterium
CTGGAAAAAAGTTATGTTGCATCAATTCCATCAAAAAACCCCAGCCCGAACTCACCAAAAAGGCGATTAAAACTTGTGGTATCCAAGCTACTTTTTGCTTACCATTATAGTGGTAAAAACTACGCAAAATCAGTAGCGTGAAAAGTCCATAAGCGCCTGCGTGAAAAAATTTATCTGGCTGCATTAAATTCAAATCTGGTAAATCCAAACCAGTCGTCGAAGATAAATAAATCAATATCACAGCCCAAATCGCAGGCAAACTGAAGTTTCTCAAAGAACGTTCACTCATAAAGATGTAAGATAGTTAACTTTTGGTGGGTCAACCCAATTTACCCAATCATTTTTTTATAAGCCGAAGCATCCATCAAGTCTGCTATTTCAGCCTTGTTAGTAATCTTCACCTTAACGATCCACCCTTTTCCGTACGGATCTTCATTTATCATAGCTGGGTTATCGCCTTCATTTTCATCCAATTCTGGGTTCATTTCCAGTATTTCACCCGCAATAGGCAAAAACAAATCAGAAGTCGTTTTGACTGCTTCTACGGTACCAAACACGTCATTTTGCGCAAGCTCATCGCCTATCGTATCCACTTCAACATACACCAATTCTCCTAATTCTCCTTGTGCAAAATGTGTAATGCCAATCGTGGCTACATCTCCATCCACCTTGACCCATTCATGGTCTTTACTGTATTTTAGTTCAGCTGGTACATTCATTTTTCTCTGTTAAATATTTGCTAATCAATTAAGAAAGGACATTGTCTTTAATCCAGTCAGTAGTTAATGATTTTGGTCGCTCTAAAGGCATACCCATTGCTCTAGACCATACCCCAGCCGCCAATACACCTAGGGCTCTTGACACTCCAAATAATACCGTATAGTAAGAATATTCTTTCATTCCATAATGCACCAAGATAGCTCCAGAGTGGGCATCTACATTTGGCCAAGGGTTTTTGACTTTTCCTAAGCCTTTCAATACATCCGGCACCACTTCAAAAAGTTTCCACACAATATCAACTATATTATCGTCATGGATATGATTTTCTGCAAAGATCCGCTGTGCCGTAAATCTTGGGTCAGGCTGACGCAAAACAGCGTGCCCATATCCAGGGATTACACGTCCTTGCTCAATAGTCTTCTCCACAAATGATTTCACTTGATCTTTGGTTGGCGTGTCTGTGCCCAAATAACCAACCATGTTAAAAATCCATTCAATCACCTCTTGATTCGCTCGTCCATGCAAAGGACCTGCCAGTGCATTCATCCCCGATGCCAAAGCCAAATAAGGATTACTCAAAGTCGAACCCACCAAATGCACCGTATGTGCCGAGGCATTTCCACCTTCATGATCCGCATGGATGGTTAGATAAAGGCGCATTAAATCGTGAAAATCTGAACTTTCAAATCCTAGCATGTGCGCATAATTAGAAGCCCAATCTAATCTCTTGTCTGGATCTATCTGATGGTTCTTTTTAAATAATTTTCGGTAGATAAACGCCGCTAGATAAGGTAGTCGAGCTATTAAAGTCATACTGTCCTCATAGTACGCATCCCAATAATCCGCCTTGCGCATGCCTTCAGCATATCTTTTGACAAAGACACTCTCCTCTGACATCGACGTAATACCCATACTAAATAAAGTCATGGGATGGGTCGTATCTGGCATTGCATTCAATACCTTTCGCGTTTGAGTGGGCAATCCACCTCTATTGTGCCATTCGTTCGTCAACCAATCTACATTCGTTGCATTGGGTAATTCTCCTGTCAACATCAGCCAAAAGAGTCCTTCTGGTAAGGGTTCTTTACCTTTTCCTGTCGGCAAAACTTTCTGTAATTCAGGGATTGTGTATCCTCTAAATCGAATACCCTCCACTGGATCTAGATTGGACGTTTCCCAAATCATACTCTTTATACCCCGCATCCCGCCATATAATTGCGAAAGCTTTACTTCTCCGACAACTGTGTCCCCGTGTTCTTTGATTATTTTTCTGACCTCCAGAAACCGCTCTGTTGCGATTTCTTTAAAACGTCCTTTTAATGGATCCATAATATTGGGTTGGTTATTGGGTTGGTTAGGTTAAGAAGGCTATTCTTTCGGAAAAAAGACCTCTATATAATATTTATATTCAGCCGCTTTAGGTTGCTCACCATTTTTACGAAACTGCTTCATCATTTGCGCCTTCTGTTTTCTCAATTCCATTCGATACAATCGAAAATTTTCTTCTTGCGTGGGTGTATCCATTAATAATTGAATAGAATTAATAGTACCTTTATATAAGGTCTTTAATTTAGCAGCATATTGCTCCGTACCTTTATGGCGTTGGATGGCTTCGAAAGCAACATACTTTCGCTCTAAAACGCTAGCCAATTTATTGGTTTGTGTTTCTGAAAGCGAAAACTTTTGCGTGTAGAAGTTAATTTCTGTAGCTTTGTGGGCTGAATCTTGGGCAATTGCCAAACTAGAAAACAACACACCAATAAATAAAACAAGCAGGAACCTCATTATTCTTATTTTTAGTGACCACATTAAATTAATGCGAGACCAAAGATAGGTAATGAATTGCTTATTTTCATAAAAATTAAACAATGATTGTTATAGACGACAAAATAATTAGTGACGATCTCATCCATAAGCAATTTGAATGCAACCTAAATGCCTGCAAAGGGGTCTGTTGTGTACAAGGAGACTATGGCGCCCCCCTTGAAAAAGAGGAGTTACAAATCTTGGAAGACATCTACGAAACAATCAAGCCATTTTTGACCCAAAAAGGCATTCAAGCCATTGAAGAGCAAGGCAAATATATCCATCTTGGCGATGATAAATATGCTACCACTTTAATTGAAGATCAGCCCTGCGCCTATTATTTCAAAGAAGGAGGCGTTAGTTTTTGTGGTATTGAAAAAGCCTGGAGCAAAGGCTTGATTTACTTTCGCAAACCCATCTCTTGTCAACTCTACCCTATTCGAGTAGAAAAGACGGAGCAGGGTATGGAATTACTCAATTATGACCAGTGGGATATTTGTTCGCCCGCTTGCGCAATGGGTAAACAAAAAGACATAAAAGTTTTTGAATTTTTAAAAGCCCCACTCATCCGACGATATGGGATAGATTTTTATGAGCAACTGGAAGCTACGGCGGCTTATTTGGAAAAGAAGTAACGACTGTCTGTTATTTTTTTTGTGATCCAGCCAATTTGTAACGTAGCCAACCAATCGCAATGCCACCAACCGTACTAATCAGAAAAAATTTAAGTACACTAAAATGATATTCCAAGGCACCTTGAAAATAAACATCCACCGCCACTGCCGCAAATGCCATTAAAATACCAAATGGAATCCCTTTATTGATGATTGAGTCAAGCATTTTTTTTGCAAAAATAGTTAATTTTACAACTAAAACAAAAAAAGCTACCTCGTATAAACGAGATAGCTCAATTATTTCATAACGAAAATGAATTATTTTTTAACAACAATCACATCTCCTGGTTTCTTAGAAGGCTCTTTCACAAAACTAAACTTTTCATGCTCCTTATTCAGCACCATATCCACCTGATAAAAGCCAGGGTCTAATAGTTCTACTTTGATAGGCAAAACATTCTTTCCAATGAAGACAGGAAAAGGCCTTTCTAAAACGGTAAAAGATTGATTCTGAATTTTAGTGGAGATCAAGTATTTTCCTTCGCCATTTTCAGCGGATTCAAATTCAACAATAACCAGCTTATCCACGTGTGTATTGCTTATTCTTTTGAGTGCCATTATATTGGGAGCAGCGCTACAATAAAAAGTAGCCTCCGAATACTGGATGCCGTTTTTATGGCTCGCTTGAGCAATTCTATAATAGACTTCTTCAGGAGCCAAGGAAGCATCCAAGAAAGTGTAGTAATTTTGCTCAATAGTGTCCTGTGGCTTTACTTTTCCAATGGTGGTATAGTACACGCCGTCATTACTGCGCTGGACAAATAATTGTTCGTAATCACCTTCAGTATGCCATGTAAGCACTTTCCCTATGGGTAATTCTCCAATTTTTGGCTTAGTTGGTGCTTGCGCAAAAACAAAGAATCCAGTCAAAAGGAAAAAAAGAGTAAAAATTAGTATTTTTTTCATGGGTGTCGTCGTATTTAATTCAACAAATTTAATATAGACATATTACATACAAACACCATACCAAAATACCTATTAAGGAAAATGACAATTTATAACCTACCTCATTCATTTTACGTGTGTAACATATTAAAAGCTCATACCCTATTTAGGGTATATTACAAAATAAACTCATATCTCGCTCATTATCAAATAGTTACATACATTTTTTTTTGCAAAAAAAGAGTACCTCGCCTTTACTTTGCCCCAAAAAGCCCTTATCTTTGTGACGGACTAAAAAAAAGTTACCTTTCCTCGATTTATTTTGCCTTCTTACAAACTAAACCGAGTCTTTTAAACGTCTATAACACAAAGAGGGACCTTAGATTAGGGATTTTTTATTGTTCTTCGATTCTTACTATGAACAGATACAAATACTACTACACCATGAAAAAAACAAGCTTCTTTAAACGTCGAAAGAAGGTTTCTGAAAAAATTGAAACCGAAGTAACTACCAACAATGTAACTGTTGCCTTCTATGGAACGGGTCTTGATGAAGTTCAAGAATACCACAATCCATATTTGACTGTTACAGATTACTACAAGCAAGAGCCTTTAAAGGCGAAAGAATTAAGTTGATTTAATCAACCAACAATGTGCTATGGCACTACAGTTTTAAAAACACTAAATATTGCTATCCTTCAAGTAATATTTTAGTGTTTTTTTTGCGCAAGCTGGTACCGAAAATGTCAAACACCTCTCTTCTTTTTAAAAAAACTAGTTAGCATCTCGCTAGATACTTGCTCCATTATACCATATTCTACTTTGGTTTTTGGATGTAGTATTTCTTTTCCAAAACGGAAGAATCCGCGTTTATCATCCGCTGCCCCATACACGATTCGTCCAATTTGTGCCCAATTCAAAGCACCCGCACACATCACGCAAGGTTCAAGTGTAACAAAAAGTGTGCAATCCGTGAGGTATTTTCCTCCTAGGTAATTAGAAGCAGCAGTCAATGCCAACATTTCCGCATGAGCAGTCACGTCATGTAGTATTTCCGTCTGATTGTGCGCTCTTGCAATGACAACCCCATTACAAACCACTATCGCCCCCACAGGCACCTCTCCTGACATTCTCCCCTTTTCAGCTTCCGCCAAAGCTAACTTCATAAAATGGTCGTCACTCAATGCTGTAATCATTTGTTTTTTTTGCAAAGGTAAGTAATTTGTTTTGGAATAAATGATAGAGAGTCAGAATCGCCAAGACGGAAACGAAGTATGACATAGAAGCAATAAGATAGCCTGACAGGGATTGCACGCGAATGACACGGATTTAAGGAATTTTCGTGGATAGGACATACATTGGCTGAAATGTAACAAGGATGAATGTCACCAAATTTGTTTCGTTCTTCAAAGGTGACATCACTTCCTAAATCGAATAGTGGGATATAATCTTCAAGGGATTTAAAAGAATTTACTTCCTGATAGTTAAAAATAATTTTCCCACCACTATATATTGTGTCCGATAAATCCTGAAATTCCTTCAATTTTATACTGTTTGCCAGAAAGCTGTTAAACTTTGGTGACTGATAATCTGCTTTTTGCCCAAACAAAACATAAAATCCTATCACATTATCATTTTCAATCGCAAAAAGAGCTTATCGTTAATCAGAAAATAACTTGTATTATAGTGCCCTCAAAAAAGCAATCACCGCTTCCCGTTCTTCTCCCTCTAATCGTTTAAAATCTTCTTTAGACTGTTCTGCCTCTCCGCCATGCCATAAGATAGCTTCCTCGAAATTTCTTGCCCGACCATCATGCAAAAAGTGAGTATGTCCATTTACCAGTTCTGTCATTCCAATGCCCCAAAGCGGGCGGGTTTTCCACTCCTGCCCGTTCGCCAGAAAGTCAGGGCGGTTATCAGCCAGTCCGAAGCCCATATCGTGCAGCAACATATCCGTATATGGGTAAATAGTCTGATTGGAAATAGCAGGAATATTTGGGAAACTTCCCGTTTCCATTTTTGGAATATGGCAGGAAGCACATCCAATATCAGTAAACAAATTTTTCCCTTTTATGACTACTTCCTCTTCAAGATTTCTGGGTGCTGGAACTGCCAATGTCCTCAAATACAAAACCACCGCATCAAGGGCCTCTTGGTCTATTTCGGGGTCATCGCTTTGGTTGTCGCAATTCGTTTGCCCCGCACAAGTTTCTACGGGAAACAAGGGACTGGTCACTCCCATATCCCCATTATAAGCATCGGCAGACTGAACCATAACGGAAGGCGTATTGGCTTTCCAGCCAAATCGCCCAAGTCGCATTTCCTGAAATTCTGCATCCCATACATAATTTGCCTTGCCTGAAATGCCATCATTATTTACATCATTTTCGTCCGCATTGGAAAGAATATCTTCTTCTGGAATGGCTTCCAATAATCCCAACCCGAATACTGGTGGACCAATTCTTGGTGAAAACAAAGCATCCGAAGGTACAGGGAAATAAGGGTTTTTCAAATTGTAAACTGGTTTGCGCAAGGAGGCTTTATCACCGTCAGGATAAGCCACATCTGTTTCGATATAAGTCACTTCAAACTCCGCTTCTGGCAACATTCCAAAGACAGCTTGATTTTGAATTTGTGTGCCATAACCCGGAACTGGCTTCGGCGCACCATGAATACCTGTTCCGGGAATACTTGTCCTTAAAAAGAACCCGGAAAAGTCGTTCAAATCATCAGGACGGGCTGCTCTTCCGTCGGAAGGATGGCAGGAAATACAGGATTTGTTATTAAAAACTGACCCTAAACCATAAGCAATATTAGCGGGTGCAGATACAAATGATACCTCAAATTCTGCATCACCATCAAGGTGGGTTTCCAGATTGTCTGCATTCAAATTGGGTGCAGGAGTTGAAAAGGCAAATGCGTTGGCTGTAAATATGGTAGTTGCTCCACCAGCACGATATTCTTCACTAAAATCAGGAACAGGATTAACATCATCTTGTTGGCATGCGACTACAAGTAAAATGATAAAAAATGTAGCGATTATGATTTGGTATTTCTGCATGGTATTTTTTTTAATAACTTCTTCTTCAAATGTCACAAACTAATAAGAAAGCACCCATTAAATCAATGGGTGCTTTCAACAGTATGAAACTATACCTTTATTATAAGCCCGAAATTACAGGCGTAACTTGTTCCTCCAAAATAAGTTTAAGTGCCAATACTTTGTCCTTTGCATTTTCTACATCTGACCTATTATTAAAAATGGCATCACTAAAATTGCCAGGAATACTTTCGATAGCATTTATGGCTTCCGTAATCGCATCCAAAACGTTCTGATTTAAAGTCGCATTTTCCTCACTTATTATGTCCGCCAGTCCACCGTTACCAATATTATAACTACCATTATAAATATTGGAAATACTTCGGATATTATTGGCAAAATCATTTTTCGAATTGTGCGCAAAACGAGATTCTTCCTCCACAGGTACAGGCGAAGCATCACCTAAAGGACCCGCTATCTTTCCGCTGCCCACTTCATCGCATATCCCTACGATACCTTCTAACATTTGCTCCAAAGCTGCCTTTTGGCTCACAAATAAACTGCCCGACTCTCCTGCTTTTATCACATTACTACCATAGTTTTCACCAGCAGCAGCCCATGAATCAGAAAGGATTTTGGTTTTGATTTTTAGATTTTCCACCGTTGCGATGAGGTATTCAAACTCTCGGTCTGTAAAGTCGCCAATCTCTTTGCTGCCATCCGCATCCCACAATAAATACTCAATAGTATGAAAACCTTTCAAACCTGTTTCCAGACCATCAATAAAAGGTTCGTTGATTACATCACCACTCGATAATACTCCATCGAGGTCAATCTCGTTGACGGGCCAGTCATCAATGGCAGGGTCAATACCTTTTGTATCAACGGGGCCGAAAAGAAAGCCTTCTGATTTTTCCCAAGGTGCTCTCGCATCTCGCCACGCACCACGGGCATTGTTGAGTTTGACAGCGGTGCGGTCTGCCTCCAAATTTTGTATCTCCGTAAGCAAGTTAGCCGCTTTGCCAGTTAGGTCATCATAAGTGGCAATGATGACATTGTTGGTCAAATTGGTAAGCTGACTGCTGAAATCTTTTGCTTCAGGCGTTGGCTTATCATCATCTTTATTACATGCAGAAAAAGAAATAAAGAATAACAGCGTAAGCAACAGGGTGCTTTTAGTAGTAAATTTCGTAAATGACATGATTTTTTTGTTTTAAAAGGTTAAAATTCAAATCCCAAACCGAGCGAAAAAGTCCGCTCAAAATTTCTATTTTCTAAGCCTAATTTCCTGACGGAATACTGGGCTTTTAAGGCTATTTTTTTATGTGGAAAATAATTGATACCAGCAGTTACAACACTCCGTTCCCAACGTGGGTTATCGAAAATAATCCCTTCCACTTTGAACATACTGTCGTAATAATCATATCGGGCAAAAACATCCAATACCTTATCCTTGTTCCAAAAAGAAAGAATATTATACGCCCCTTCTATGTACAGCCCCAATGCGGCACTACCTACCGGCGTTCGTTTTACATTTAGATTGTTGGACAAGTTTCGGTTGGCTTCTGATACTCGGTCAGCATTTTGGAGTGTGCCATATAATACCATACCCCTGAGTTTAAAATCTGCTTTATATAGCCTAAAATGAAAATCTGTAATATGCACAAAAGCATCAACCGACAAATCGTGCTTCGGTCGGTTTGGGCTGCTATTTCCTAAATAGGAAGAAATGCCGATAAAATTCTTTTCGCCAAAAAAATAATCCAGTCTTCCTGCAAATGCCAATGCGTCAGCAAAGGTGGTTTCAAACCGCACTTGATGCCCCCGTTTTATCCAGTTTCTCGAACTAAAACCCGTGGCATCCAAACCGCTAACGACATATAACTTATATTCCCAATTCTGCTTTTTACCCAACCTGCCAGATAGTTCCACCCCATTTTCGTACCAGCCTAAAGGAAGTAATTCATTTTCCATTTCCTGTCGGTGAGTCGTGGCATATTCAATAGGTTCATCCATTTTGGAAGCCAGACCAACATAAACCTTTAGGCGACCTGCTCGGACGTTAAGCCACGGACGGATTTTAAAAAGTATATTAATCTGTTCCAATTTAACTTCACCTCCTGCTTCGACTTCTGTTTCAAATTCCCCAAATTCTTCAAATTTATCAAACTCCTTAGTTACTCCCGTTCCGCCGTGTTCAAATTCTATTTCCGATTTAAAAATGATATTTTTAGAAAAATTGTACCCGAGATATAAGTTGAGTCGTTCTGCATCAAAAGCATTCCGTTTGGTGGTGTCTGTGTCCCAGTCGTAGTTATAATAATTTACAACGCCATAACCTTTTAGCGTAAAATTTGACCAATCGAAATTTTCAACCTTTGATGTATCTTGAGGCGGGCTTGCTGCTATTGCCATCCCTGCAATAAATATAAAAATGCTTGTAAGTGTGTTTTTCATGTTTTTATATAAAAAAATGGATAGCCTGAAACTCAAACCTGTAAACAACTGCAAAGATTGGACAAAAAAGAAAACTGTACAATAGCTAATGAGGGGAATTTACAGGTAGGATATAGCTATATATAGCTATTTTGGGTAGGGTGAATGTAATCAATGCGATTGATTTCACTTCTGTTAATGTAATGATGTTATTTAAAACCGCATTCCGTCATAGATAGTGTTATCGGGATTGTATTTTA